>SCQA01000184.1 GCA_004298725.1 bacterium | reverse complement strand
CTTTGCCTGTGCCCCTGCCTCTTGGTGTAGCCTTTTCTGCGTTTCTTTTTAAAGACAATAACCTTCTTGTCTCTGCCCTGCTCGACTATTTCAGCAAGCACCTTTGCTCCGGCAACCGTCGGCGTGCCGACTTTTATGCTGTCGCCGTCGCCGACGGAAAGCACCTCGGAAAATTCAACGCTCGCGCCTTTGTCGCCCAACAGCTTTTCAACCTTAACCACTGTTCCTTCGCTGACTCTGTATTGTTTTCCGCCTGTCTTTATCACCGCGTGCATCTGTCTGCTCCTCAATCGATATTTAATGAGTAATAATATTAAATCCGTATGTCTTTGTCAAGATTTTTATGAAATCTATTTTAACGGCCATAAAAAAACCAAGACAGATAGTTTAGCATATATTACAATGAAACACATGAAAAAAGAGACTATCGCCGGATTTAACAGAAACGTCTTTTTTGCCGGCCTTGTAAGCCTTTTCATGGATATTTCAAGCGAGATGGTCTATCCGCTTGTTCCCCTCTTTTTAACCGGAGTGCTGGGCGCCTCGCGCACAACCGTCGGCGTAATCGAAGGCATTGCAGAGGCAACCGCGTCTATTTTAAAGATATTTTCCGGCTGGCTGTCGGACAAGCTCGGCAAAAGAAAGCTTATAATGGCCATCGGCTACGGCACCTCCGCCGTAAGCAGGCCGGTACTCGCCGGAGCATTAACATGGGCGGACGTGCTTATCGCGCGTTTTATCGACAGAACCGGCAAAGGCCTGAGAACGGCTCCAAGGGACGCCATAATAGCGGACTCGACAAGCACGGAAAAGCTTGGCTTGGCCTTCGGCTTTCACCGCTCAATGGACACTGTCGGGGCTATAATAGGCCCGTTAATAGCCCTTGCGATACTTTACTTTCTTGCTGACGGGCTTCGCGTCGTGTTTCTCATTTCAGCGGTTCCGGCAATAGCCGCGGTTCTGCTGATTATCTTTTTTATAAAAGAAAAGACTCATTCGAGAAGGCCGGTTGAACTGCCGAAACTGAGCCTTTCTTCATTTAACGGGCCGTTCAAACGCTATATTATCGTCATAACCATATTTTCGCTCGGCAACTTTTCAGACGCGTTCCTTATACTTAGGGCCGAAAGCCTCGGCGTGGCGAAGACGCACATAACAATAATTTACCTTGCGTTCAATATCATCTACGCAATTACGTCAACGCCTGCCGGCGCTTTATCAGACAGAATAGGAATAAAAAAGATGCTGGCTGTAGGCTTCATCTTTTATTCGCTTATATTCGCGGCCTTCGGCTTTGCAAGCACCGGCTGGCATATGTGGGCGCTCTTTCCGGTTTACGGCTTATACAAGGGCATGAGCGACGGCCTGCAAAAAGCTCACGTGGCAAAACTTGCGCCTGCAACGGCAAAGGCAACGGCCTTCGGAATCTATCATACCGCCGCCGGACTTACCCTTCTGCCAGCGAGCGTTATAGCGGGCTTTTTATGGGATAGGTTCGGCCCCATGGAAACATTTTTGTTCGCAAGCGCCCTTTCAATAATCGCCGTTGTTGTATTTACAGCGGGCGTTAAAAAAGAACAAAAAAGCCTTGCGTCATGAACGCATGGGCGAATGAACCTCTTTCGTCTTTATTTTAACGGCAACGAATACCAACAGGCCTGTTTTTTTTGTTCCGCGCCAAACACGCATAACAATAGCTCAGCGCCATGCCATGCAATTTGCGAACACTTTGAAGAAGCAAAAGAAACATAGAGGCGTTTAGCAAATTCCCTGTTTAGTTCTAACAAAACAATGCGACTATTTTTAACTTGACGAAAAGAGCTATAATGGCCTAAATTAGTACGTAGATTGCACACGCCACACAGAAAACAGCCAATACTTGAAATTATATAATGTATGGTTTTGCTCACGTCTTAAAGAAATTGCCGGACAGTTACGTAAATGAAACCAACATCAAAGGCTCCGCGTTAAACCGCAAAATGAATTTTAAAAAGAAAGAACTTTCAGCACTGCTGGAATCAATCGAAGCCTCGCGCGCGTGCGCGTCAAGGGCGGACTTAAAAGATATTATTCTGAAGGTAAAAGATTTGTCTGGCGCAGAGCACTCCGCCTGCGGGCTTGGGCAGATGACTTCCGAAGGCCTCTCGGATGGCATTGTGCCGCTAAACGGCAACTACCCTGACGAGTGGATTGATATTTATGTTTCTCAAAAACTCTTTTATAAAGACCCTGTGGTTAGATACCACACGCGCTATATGTCGTCGTGCCTCTGGTCAAGCGCGGTAAAGGCGTTTGACGACGGCCTGACAGACGATTTTATGCGCCTTGCGGGCGATTTCAACCTGACGCGCGGCATTTCATCGGGCATTACAGACCCTTGCTCCGGCGCCATAAGCATCTTTTCATTTGCCGGCAAATATTGCGAAGGCTTAAAGAACAAAAAGATTATTGATACCCTTACGCCGCACCTTCACGCGGCTCTTGTGAGAATACATGAAGGCCCGCTTAAAAACCATAGCTTGTGCTGAACGCTGAGCATAATGAGGCCTTTTTCCAGACGGAAAACGGAAAGAGGAGGCGCCGATGAACTACACCCAATTTTCAAAAAATGAAATGATGAACATTCTGGAAGTAATTCAGAATGCCGTGGCCTGCAACACTGAAAGCGACATAATCAGCGTGCTTAAAAAAACAGGCGAGCTTGTATCGGGCGCATACAGCATATGCGGCATAGGCAAGTGCCGGGACGAACAACTTATAGAAATAAAAAACATCGTAAACGTAAATTACCCCGCAGAGTGGCTTGAAACCTACAACAGCAAAAAACTCTACGAAAAAGACCCCGTCATATTGCATCAGTCAAGGCACTCCGGCGTTCAGTTGTGGTCCGACACCTACAAAATGTACGATGACAAGATATACTCCGAATTCATTGACGAGGCCGCCGATTACGACATCCGCTACGGCGTATCCGGCGGCGTTCACACGGCTCACGACGGCATGGCAAGCATAATAACTTTTTCCAACAAGAAAAATTGCTTCAAGGCGCATCACAAAGCCATACTTACGGTTCTTACGCCGCACATCCATCAGGCCATGACGCGCCTCGTCCACAACTCCAAAAAAGAGCTTTTATCCTCTCTTACGCCGCGCGAAAATGAAATACTTAAATGGATGGTGGAAGGCAAGACCAACTGGGAAATTTCCGTGATACTCGGCATCAGCGAAAGGACGGCGAGCTTTCATGTTCAGAACATAGAAGAAAAACTTAACGCCGTAAATAAAATACACGCCGTGGCCATAGCGTGCGAGCAGGGCTTTACAATGTAAAAAAGTCCTGTTTACGCCACGGCCTTGTCAACGTTAAACGAACGCGCGTACTGCGGAACATTTACAGCGGTAAGCCAATTGAAAAAATCCGGCCGTATCTTGCTAAGTTCATCTTCCACCCTGCCCCAGTCAAGAACAATAATCCCTGACAGAATGCCTTCTCCAAGCAAAGAAAAATCGCCGACCGCCTCGAACGGGAACTTACTGCGCTTTAAAAGCACGTAATACCTCTTTTCTACAATGGTAACAAGGCGGGCGATTTTATTAAGCTTGCACCAGTGGTAAATGGCCTTGTACAGCAAATGCCCAAGCGTCATGGACATAACCTGATTATTCCTAACCTCTCTGCTGACGCATATCCGCGTTGATTCGGCCAAGGAAGGCGTTTTTATAAATACGCCGTCCTTGGGCAAAAGGCAGGCGAATTCCTTTTCTATCATGAACGGATTCGGCGAACATATTAGCCGGACATGCCCGACAAGCCGGTTATTGTTGTCGAAGATGCCTATAGGATGAGCGAAAGAATCGTACGCGTCTATTTCCAGCCCGCTTGACACGGGCGGAACCCACCTCAACTCGTCAACAAAAACATCATGCCGTAATCTTAAGGCGGCGTCAACCTCCCACGAGCTGTCCAATGTCTTGACTAAAAAGTCGCCTTCTTGAAAGATAAGTTCCATGCAAACTTAATAACCGGAATTTATCTTTTAAGTAACTGATAAGACTAACAGTTTTACTTTTATGGCAGAAATAGTATCATATAAAGTTATTTTTAGTGTATGTCTACTGTATTTTTATACAGGTTATTTTACCGCTATTATATGTTAAAAAGATAACAATTATCACGCAACAAAGCACGCGGGGGTTGATATGGCAAAACAAGCAAAAAAGGCAAGTAACACTGGAAAGAGGTTTGACGCATCAGAAGAGCAGAAGTTTCTCGTTGACGGCTTCAACCGTTTGTCGGAAACCGGCAAAATGACTCTCCTTGATATTCTATGCGCGTTTCTGCATAACCAACGCGCCGGACTTGAACAGAGAGACATTACCCAGTAGTAACCTCGCAAAGCGGTTGTTTGCGTTGTTCGAGTACTTGCCTTTGTCCGTCCTTTTAATTAAGTACGGGGCAAAACAGTAATTTCTTGCCGACAAATACCACGCCATTTAAGGCGGGGCAATTGAATTAAACGCAAAGGCAGAATAACTACGCCTTGAATATACTGCAATTAAAACACTCAGCAATTTTAATCGGCAGAACAATGTAGTAATGCGTAGATGGAGCAGGGTTTCAACCTGCTCCAAAAGATTCCCAATCTTGTTTTTAGTAATTAGGGTGTCTCAAAAAATTAAAAATTTTTTCCGAGGTCGAGGCGGGGCGAAATAAAAAGCGGAGCATATATAAGAATATGTGAGCATTTTTATTTCGTTCTAACAAAGATATCGGGAAAAAGGGCGATTTTTAGAGGCACCCATTATGAACAGCGGAACACTGCGCTTGGCTATTACGAATTGATTAGCCTGTAGCTGTATACGGCGGCAGGGGTATTTACGGCGAGTTATGTCATAGTGCGAGACGGGTGCCTCGCTTATTGCGAAGTCCGGTGGCATGGGAATTTACTGTGGTTTGCGTTGGCAAAGCGTAACCATGGAAAATAGCTTACGCTCGCATTATGCGCGGCAAAACTTACACAGTTGCCGTATGCTTGCAAAATAGCCTGATGCGTTTACGTGGGCAAGAGACTACCGTATAACACTACCCTGAGGGCGGGGCGGCGCAGTAAAAAGGTCTATGCCCACTTTCTTTCACGCGCCTTCCACGGGTTTAATTTTATAATTTGAGTGGACGCTTGCATCTGCCGGCATTAACAAGGCTTGCTGGCTAATAACACCGGTATTTTCAATACGGCTTTTCTCCCCGTCAATATCCTTTTACCTCAATCCCTTCTTTTTGCAAAAGCTCCGCTAATACGCCCGCGCCGTTTACAATCGCACCGTTTCTATAAATAAAGGCTACGCCGCATGAAGGGCTTTTTTCTTTTAATATGGCCGTGGTTGCGCCTGTAAGTTTTGCAAGTTTCAAAACCTCGCGGGCGCCTCTCAAAAACCCATCAGTAACGTCAAAGCCGTTTTCATCAATCACTTTTGCCTTGCCTTCAAGCACGTCGCGCGCCCTGCCGCCCGATATCTCGGCGGCGGGGCGCGGCGTCGGCAAACCGCCAAGCTGTTCCGGGCATACGGGTATAAATGCCATACCCTTCAGCAGTTCTAATACCTCGCTGTTTTGAATCTCTTTTCCGTCGTGTCGAGTTTTAAGACCTACTAGGCAGGCGCTGACTATTACAGGCGGCCGTATCATTTTTTTATTGGAGGATTTTCGAGCGAGGCTTCAACAGTACCGGATTCGGCGGACAACACCCTTCTTCCTAAAATTTTAAATTTGCCTTCAGCGTAAAGCCGTATGGCCTCCGGGTAGATTTTATGCTCTTCTTCAAGTATTCGCTTTGCAAGCGTCTCCGTCGTGTCGTTGGCCGTAACCGGCACAACCGCCTGCATGATTATAGGGCCGGTATCAAGCCCTTCATCAACAAAATGCACGGTGCAACCGGAAAATTTAACTCCGTATTCTATTGCCTTTCTTTGCACGTCAAGACCGGTAAAAGAAGGCAATAGTGACGGATGTATATTCATAATCCGCATGGGAAACGCCCTTGTAAAAACCGGCGTAAGTATGCGTAAAAAACCGGCAAGCGCCACAAGCTCTACCTTATGCTCGTTCAAAACGCGCACAAGCTCAGCGTCAAAAGTCTCTCTGTCAGGGAAGGCGTCCTTAACGATAACACGCGTGTCTATGCCGTGCTTTTCAGCGCGCGTGAGGGCAAAGGCGTCCGGCTTGTTGCTGATTACGACGGCAATCTTGGCGTCAAGCCGCTTTGCCTCTATTGCGTCTATTATCGCCTGTAAATTTGTGCCGCTTCCTGAAACGAGCACGCCGATATTTAGCATGTGTGTTTGTAAATATGCCTTAATTTTTATGCGAAGACAGATTTAAAAAACGTCCGCGTCGCCAATGAATTCAACCGTCTTTTCATCCCTGCCTTTTGCCGAAGCTACTTCGCCGATAATAAAGGCCTTTTCTTTAAGCGCTTTAAACCGCTTGATTATCGCGGACGCGTCGCGTTTTTTCACGACAAGCAGTAAGCCTATGCCGCAGTTGAACGTGCGAAGCATCTCGCTTTCTTTAACATTGCCGCCCGCGCTGATAAGCTTGAATATTGCCGGCACAGGCCACGAACCTTTTTGTATTACGGCCTTTACGCCCCTTGGAAGCACCCTTGGTATGTTGTCGGTAAAACCGCCTCCGGTTATATGGGCAAGAGCAAGCACGTTAAATTCCTTAAGAATATTGAGAACGGGCTTTACGTATATGCGCGTGGGTTTTAAAAGCGCGGTGCCTACGTCAACTCCGTCAAGTTCAACTGGCGCGTCGTTCACCCCAAGGCCAAGCTTTTCAAACACGACCTTTCTCGCAAGCGAATATCCGTTGCTGTGAAGCCCGCTTGAGGCAAGGCCGATTAAGCAGTCGCCGGGTTTTATTTTGCTTCCGTCAATTATCTTTTTTCTGTCAACAACGCCGACGACGAAACCCGCGAGGTCGTATTCACCTTCCGAATACATGCCGGGCATTTCGGCTGTCTCGCCGCCGACAAGCGAGCAACCGGCCTCCTTACACCCTTTTGCTATGCCCATTACCACTTGTGCGGCCGTTTCAGCTTTAAGCTTGGAACAAGCGAAGTAGTCGAGAAAGAATAGCGGCTCCGCGCCGCTTACGAGCACGTCGTTCACGCTCATGGCCACAAGGTCGATACCGATCGTATCGTGCCTGTTTGTCATAAAAGCGAGTTTCAGCTTGGTGCCCACTCCGTCGGTTGAAGAGACAAGCACCGGGTCTTTCATCGCTTTAAACCGCCCTGAAAAAAGCGCGCCAAAGCCGCCGATGCCCCCGATTACTTCTTTTCTGTACGTCCGGCGGACGCTATCTTTTATAAGCTTAACGAATCTGTTGCCTTCGTCAATGTCAACGCCCGCGTTTTTATAGGTGAAAGCGCCGTATTTTTTCATAGTGCGAATAGATTAAGCTATCATCAAATTAAAGTCAATACGGCTTTTTTTTAGACAGGCAAGCTCTTTGGCGTTGAATTTTTTTATGTATTTCAGTATATTAATATAAGTGAAAAGCAAACCCGCAATATCGTTTAAAAAACCGCTGATACTCGTTTCTAACGACGACGGCATACATTCCGACGGCATTAAAAAGCTTGTTTCCGCGTTAAGGCGCGTTGGCATGGTTTACGTTGTCGCGCCGGACAGAGAGCAAAGCGCCGCAAGCCACTCCCTTACACTGCACAGGCCTCTGCGCGTGCAGGACGCCGGGCGCAATATGTTCGCCGTTGACGGCACCCCTACGGACTGCATAAACATCGCTATTAACGGCCTTTTGCCAAGAAAGCCGGACATCGTCGTTTCAGGCATAAACAGGGGCGGAAACCTCGGCGAAGACGTAATATATTCGGGCACGGTATCAGCCGCCATGGAAGCAACGCTTATGGACATACCTTCAATTGCAATGTCCCTTGTAGGGAAGGACGCGTTCGACTTCCGTTTGGCCGCGGCCTTTGCAAGCAGGCTTACAAGACACGTTTTAAAGCACGGGCTTCCCAAAGACACGCTCTTAAACGTAAACGTGCCGCAGGTTAAGCATATAAAGGGATATAAAATAACCAAACAAGGCAAACGCTTTTTTACGGACGTGGTCGTAGAAAAGACCGACCCGCGAGGGAAGAAATACTACTGGATAGGCGGCAACATGGTCAGATGGGAAGGCGGCGAAGAGGCCGACTTTCACGCCATAAACAACGGTTTTATTTCAATAACGCCTTTGCACCTTGACATGACCAATTACAGCTCCATCGACGAAATGCGGAGGAGAAAGATTTGACGCCCTTACAACGCAAGGAACCGGCTTGAAGCCCGCTACAGCAAACGCGGCGCGCGACGTTTTTGCGCGTTCAAGACGCAAAATGGTCGAAAACTTCGTCATAGCCAGAGGCATAAAAGACGAACGCGTTATAAACGCCATGCTGTACGTGCCGCGGCATATATTCGTGGAAGAGGCCTTACAGCCGCAATCATCCGGTGAATACCCTCTGCCCATAGGCAGGGGGCAGACCATATCGCAACCTTACATGGTGGCTTTCATGTGCGAGGCGCTCTGCCTAAACGGCACAGAGAAAGTCCTTGAAATAGGCTCAGGCTCCGGGTATCAAAGCGCTGTGTTGTCTCATCTCGCGGAGCGCGTTTTTGCGGTTGAGCGCATCCACGAGCTTGTTCTACGCGCTAAAAAAGCGCTTGACGGCCTTATGTGCCCCAATGTCGTAGTAAGACTTGGCGACGGCACTCTTGGCTGGAAAGAGGAAGCTCCGTTCGACGCGATTATAGCGGCGGCCCATTCGCCGGAAATACCGCCAGCGTACATAGAACAGCTTAAACCCGGCGGCAGGCTCGTTTTACCGGTTGGCGGAAACGATAATCAGGACCTTATACGCATAACCAAGAAGCCCTTCGGCATACAAAAAGAGGTGCTTCGCGGATGCAACTTCGTAAAGCTGATAGGCAGGCACGGGTGGAAGGACGCTACCTGAAAACACTTCCAAAGTTTTTCAGCATTGTCACGGCGTATGCCTGCCGATGCGGCGTTGTAATACTGCCGGCGCTTATTATTTCATCCGTATTTTTTTCCGGTTGCGCCGCGGAGCGCGGCGGTCAATATCATACCGTTAAAAAAGGCGAGACGCTCTGGAGGATAAGCAAACATTACGGCGTTAACGTAAAAGACGTTGCCGAGGCCAATAACATAAAAAAGCCCGGCGACCTTGAAACAGGCAAGCGCATAAAGATACCCGGCGCCCAAAAGCGCCACAAAGCAACAGCAAAAAATCACGACACACCGCTACCCGTTAATAAAAACCACGTTCAAAACACTGCGCCTGAAGAAAAGAACAAAAGACTTTTTTCGTGGCCTATAAAAGGTGAAGTGTCGTCGCATTTCGGCTTGAGAGACGGCGTAAAGCATGACGGCATTGACATACGCGCTAATGAAGGCGCGCCGATTAAGGCCGCTGACGACGGCTACGTTGTTTACATCAGCGAAAGTATGCGCGGTTACGGCAATATCATTATACTAAGCCACAGCGGAAATTTTTATACTGTATACGCACATAATAAACAAAACCTTGTTAAAAACGCCGCAAAAGTCGCAAAAGGCGATGTAATAGGAACAGTCGGCTCAACTGGAAATGCTACAGGTTTTCACCTCCACTTTGAAGTTAGAAGAGGAAAAGCTACGCTTAATCCTATTTTTTACTTGCCAAGCTCGTGATTTTGTAGTAAATTATGCTTAGTGATGGCAACTCGTCGCCGCTTCATTCTACGTTAAAGGAGAATGAGCCGATATGAGTAACCTGAGTAAAAGCTACTGGAACACAAATACCAGCCGTACGCAATTCACAGAAAAAGAAACTTCTCAATTAACAAATCTTGTAAATCATCGTGAAATGGAACCGCCAGAACGTGAGTCTGCGGTAACGGACACGGTAAAGGTTTATTTCAACGGAATCAAGCGTTACGCACTGCTTACCTCAAAAGAAGAAAAGACCCTCGCAAGACGCATTGCCAGAGGCGACAAAGCCGCCCGTCAACGGATGATTGAAGCAAATCTACGTCTTGTAGTCAATATCGCCAAAAGATACTTGAACCGCGGTTTTCCATTTCAAGACATAATCGAAGAAGGCAACATCGGGCTTATAAAAGCAACAGAGCGTTTTAAGGCCTCGAAGGGGTGCAAGTTTTCAACGTATGCCACATATTGGATAAAGCAGGCCATTGAACGCGCCATTGGAAATCAATCAAATATTGTCCGGCTTCCAATACATATTACCGCCGACCTTGCCAAAGTTGCCAAGGCTACAAGAGAACATCTGCTCAAAAACAACACCGAGCCTACCGTTGTTGAAATATCCGACAGAACCGGCCTTTCCGGCAGATACGTAAGAAAACTTGATACCATTAACAAAAAGAGCTGTTCGCTTGACGCTTGCCTGCCTGACGGTTCCGAACAGACGCTTCTTGAAAGGCTGAAGGACGACCTTTACCCTGGTCCTCTCGCGCTTATTGAAGACGCAAGAAGAACAAACAGCGTAGTCAGATGGCTTGGCCTTCTTGAGTCGAATGAGCGCGAAATAATAGAATTAAGGTTCGGCATATCCGATAACGGCCCCAAAACACTTGAAGCCATAGGCGAAATATTCGGAGTCACACGGGAACGCGTGCGCCAGATTGAAGTAAAAGCGCTTATAAAGCTTAAAAGGATGATAATGGAATGGGACAATATATGCGCTTATGACGCGGTGTGAAAAATACAGCGACTCACCGTGCAGGTGAGGAAGTGCAGTTTGTCCGGTTCGGTTATGACATAACGATTTCTTGCCATTCGAGTTTATAGCTACCGGCTTAT
>SCQA01000024.1 GCA_004298725.1 bacterium | reverse complement strand
CTCAACTTGGCGATAAGGTCGGGGTACGACGGCGAAAACGTCCTGAACTGCTTGCCGTCCTTGAATTTTCCGAATATGTCGCTCCCCTGTATGGTGACTTCGGTTATCTTGCCGGTGTCAACGTCTTGAATAAAATCGCTGAAGCTTAACTTTTCAGCGACCGGCTGTTTGTTGTAGCTTATGAGATTGAACATGAGCACGACCGTGGCTATGATGATAAGCCACATGGCTATGTTCTTATATAATTGATTCATCAAGAAACCCCTCTATAACGGATAGTGATTTACCTGCGTTACACAAGCCTAAATTTTCTCATACAATTTCAGTTTTTACAACATAAATCTTTTGTAAAAACACGCCGGACACAGGTCTACACGCATGATTATTATCAGTTTTTTCATGAAACGGAAACATGATCAGCCATTCCGGCTTTTGTAAGCGGCTGTCGCGACGGACGCGCTGAACAGAAATATTATAGCGGAAAAAAAGAACCACGCCAAGAGCATCATTATAGTGCCGAGCGAGCCGTAGAATTTATTATAATTCGGGTAATTGGACACGTACCACGCAAAGATTTGCTTTGCCGCTTCCCACATGGCGGTAAAAAAGACGCTTCCGTAAAGCGCGTAGCGCATATTAAGATTTTTCGCTGAAAAGACCCTGTACACCACAAAAACAGACGCAACCATTAAAACAAACGGAAGCATGTCATTAACAACGAAGCCCACTGCCGAACTGTAAACAGCCCAAAGCCCCGTAGCCTTAAGAGGCTTAACGCTGTATTTCAGCGCCAGCTTGGCCGCGGCAGTGGACGCTATGGACACAAGCGACGTTATGGCCGCAACGCACAGAACAAGCACATTAAATATCTTCTTACGGAAAAAACCATAGCTTTTTTTTACGTCGAATATGACAATGAGCGCTTCGGAGACGGAATTAAAGACCATCTCCGCGCTCCAGATGAGCATAATAAGACTCAGCCAACCGAAGGTTTTCCACGACCTTGACAAGCCCCGGAGGTCGCTTACCACCCTGTCGCTTACATACGGAAAGTTCTCTTTTGTAAGCGCCACCACTTTATCGAGAAGCCCGGCGCTTGAACCTAAAAGAAACCCGAGCACCGCGGTAAGAAGAAGCATTACCGGAATGAGCGAGAAGAACGCGTAAAACGAAATGGCCGCGGCCCTGTTAAAGCCGTCGGCCCTGCGGAACGCGCTGACGCTGTCTCTGATTATCCTGAAAAATCTCACGCGCTAATGCCTCTGTCTGAAAAATAGCCTTATAGGACAATTATCCAAACCAAGCAGTTCGCGCAGGCGGTTTATCATGTACCGCTTATACGCGTCCTTCACGCCTTCAGGGCAGTTGGAAAAGACAGTAAAAACAGGCGGCCTTGTGCCGGTCTGCGTGACGTAGTAAAACTTAACCTCTTTGCCCTTATACGCCGGAGGCGAACTGGCCGAGGTAATATCAGCGAGAACTTTATTAAGCTTTGACGTGGATATTTTTTCTGAGCTTTTGTCAACGACCGTATCAACCATTTCAAGTATTTTAACGGCCCTCTGGCCCGTAACGGCCGACATGAAAAGCACCGGCGCGTAGGATATAAACGGCGCTTTCATATAAATATCTTCCGTCATGCGCAGGCTTTTGTTGGTATCCTTTTCAACCGTGTCCCACTTGTTTACGGCTATAACACAGCATTTGCCGCGCGCTTCGATAAGCCCGGCGATTTTTTCATCCTGCGTCGTAAGCCCGTCACCCGCGTCCACCACGAGCACGGCCGCGTCGCACCTGTCAATGGCCTTTATGGCGGCCATAACGGAATAGCTTTCAACAATAAGGCTTACTTTGTCCTTTTTTCTTATGCCCGCGGTGTCCACAAAAAGATATTTTCTGTTGCCAACATCAAAGGCCGCGTCAACCGGGTCGCGCGTGGTACCCGCGACTGAGCTTACAAGAGACCTCTTTTTGCCGATAAGCCGGTTAAGTATTGACGACTTGCCGACATTAGGCCTGCCCACTATGGCAACCCTAATCCTCTGGGCGTCTTCTTCTTCGGCTGTAGCCCTTGGAAGCCTTTCTATCGCGGCCTCCAAAAGCTCGGACACGCCCATGCCGGACTCGGCTGATACCGGCATTATTTCATCCGCCCCAAGGCCGTATAGCTCGGCGCTGGCCGCCTCCTGACGCTGTGAATCCGTCTTATTGGCAACGTAAATTATCGGCTTGCCGGACCTTCTCAGCATATCGGCGATGTCAATATCTCCGGCAGTGAGCCCGGCCTTTGCGTCCAGCACAAAAATTATAACGTCCGCTTCTTCTATCGCAAGGCGCGTTTCCTGCCTGACTTGTTCAAGTATAGTGTCGCCGGGGTGCTCCTCAAAGCCGCCCGTGTCAACAAGCGTAAAAAAATGGCCGCGCTCCTCGGCCTCGGCGTAGTTTAAATCCCGCGTAACGCCGGGCTCGTCATGCACAATGGCCCTTTTTTTACCGAGCATCTTGTTAAAAAGCGTTGATTTGCCGACGTTGGGCCGGCCTACTATTGCGATGATAGGTTTCACGGGTTTCTTTTCTTTCCGCTTATCGCGGTTTTATCAACAGTTTAGCGTCCGGGCAAACCAAGCCAAGCCAATGGCAAGGTATAATTTCAACTATGGGCACGTCTGTAATAACCCCGCGAAATAAACTCCAAATAACCTTTGTTCCTTAAAACCTGTAACTGCTGGCGTATTTTGTCTTTTATGTGCTTGTTGTCAGGATGCCTGCTTTTAAATTCATCTTCAAAGGCGTAGACATCATTGAGCGTAAACTCCTTTTGCCCAAAATCTTCCACGCACTTCATAACATCCAACATCCAGCCTTTTACTGAAACTTCTTTTTCTTCGCTTAAAAAAAGCGTCTTCTTCCATTCAGACATAACCTTTTCTTTTTGCTCAACAACGCCGTTTCTTATAAAATATATTTTGCCGGTTTGCAGTATATCATCTAAAAGAATGCTACAGAGTACATGTCCCGCACGCCGGGCAGTCGGCGATAGCGGATTTTCCTCCTTAATAATAGCCGGAACAAAAAAATGCTTTGGCACCACCAAAAAATTAAGCACATTAAGGCTTACCGAATTATAATTCATCAAGAAAAGATTTGGGTTGTTGTTGCTCTCAAGCCGTTCAATCATTGTTTTGTACGCGCCGTCGCGTATTTTACCGGCAATCTTTTTGTTTTTTGAACTTTTAAGCTCGAAATCCTCTTTGCAGTTTGAACAAAAAAAGTCCGCTACTTCTTTATTGTTTTCGTATTTATCAAAATCTGCCCGACCGCAATTAGGACAATAGGCCTGGCTGTGAGCCCAATGCTCGGACATAACCCTAACTTTCTGAGACTGACTTTTGTAGCCATCGGCTTTTTTAGCATCAAGAATCAAGTTCATCGCCGCCTTCCATCCTCCCTCTCAATATCCGTAATCCTTCATGACGTCCGGCCTTTTTGTCCAGTCGTCTTCCACGCGCACGAAAAGCTCAAGAAAAACCTTAACGCCCAAAAGTTTTTCAATGTCGTGCCTCGCGGCGGTGCCTATGCGTTTAAGCGTCTGCGCGCCCTTGCCTATGAGTATGCCTTTCTGGGAATCCTTTTCAACGTTTATGGCCGCGCTTATGGAAATAAGCTTTTTGCCTTCAATAAACGACTCGATTACAACGGCGGTCGAATACGGCACCTCCTGCCGCGTAAACTGAAAAACCTTCTCCCTAATCATTTCGGCCACTACGAACCTTTCGGGCTGGTCGGTAAGCGAATCCTCGGGAAAATACAAAGGCCCCTCCGGCAGTTCCTTTTTTATGGCGTCCACAAGCTGGCTGACTCCGTCGCCCTTTAGCGCGGAAATGGGAAAAACCTCTTTAAAATTATAAAGCCCCGAGTATGTTTTTATAAGCGGCAAAAGAGTTTGCCTGCTTACCTTGTCTATCTTGTTAATAACAAGCAGAACCGGAGTTTTTACGTTTTCCAAAAGGCTGATTATAAACCTTTCGTCGTTTGAAACGTCCCTGTCCGCTTCCACGAGAAAGATTATAACGTCAGCCCCGTCAAGAGACGACACGGCCTCCCTGAACATAAACTTGCCGAGAAGCCCGCTACCCTTGTGTATGCCCGGAGTATCGAGGAATACTATCTGGCTGTCTTTGGAAGTTGCAAAACCGCGAACCGTGTTTCTTGTGGTCTGAACCTTATCGGAGATAATGGATATTTTCTGGCCGACTATGGCGTTTAACAGCGTTGATTTGCCCGCGTTAGTCCTGCCTATAATGGCTGTAAAACCTGATTTAAAACCGGACATATCATCCTCTTGCCGAAAAACTTTTTTATTTAATATTTTAGAATATCATTAAGAGCAAGGAGAGTAAAGAAGCAGTTTATCCTGCCTTATGCCGTTATTTGGAGCGCGGCCACAGGCGAAACGCCAGGCATGCTGAAATGAAAAATATTATCGGCGCGAACGTAAGAAAGTTCCTCTGTATGCCTGTAGTTTCCGTAACCGCCGTAACTTCAAGGGTAAGATACACGAATATGAACATGGCAATAACCGTCACGGCGATAAAATAAAGGTACTTTATCTTGCTCCGAATTATCTCCTTAAAGCCCATTACGGTTACAACTATCCAAAAAGGAAATAACAGGCTGAAGTTAGCCTCAAAAAATATCTCCCTGAGCACGAGAGGGAATATTTCCCAGTGAACTCCTTTTGGCGCGTCATGCTTGAATTTAGGGTCGCTCAACCAACTAAACCCTGACTGGGCGCCGGAATGGCCAAACCCCAATCCGTTTATCAGCTTAAAAACATACCAAGGGCCTGCTACCGCGATTATCGGCAGAAGAAAATAAACGAGCGTTGCCGCCTTAACCTTCTTCGCCAAGAACATTGAAAGCAGAAGAGCCGCTCCTATTGCCATGAAAAAGAAGACTCCTTCGTTCTTGACGAACATGCCACTGGCAATGAATAAACCTGAAAGCAGAATGAACTTTTTGTTGTCCGTACCGAGGAACCGCCAAAAAAATATTGCGGCAGTAAAGACATAATAACTTAGAGGAAGGTCGGCATACGCATCTTGACCGTGGAATGTCAGAAGCGGCGCCGTAGAAAGCAAGAAAGCGCCGAGAAAACTGTAAAAAACAGAGCCGGATTCGCGCCTGAACGCGTAAAAAAATACACCGAGGATGCCCAAGAAGTAAAAAAAAGACCATGCCTTTACATATATCTCGTGAAAATTTCCAAGCCATAACGCGAACCATGTTTCCAGCAAAGATACATGAATGGGATGGCCTATAAAAGGCCTGTACCCCTTGCCGAAAAAGTTCTCGCTTGCCGTGTCAAGGAGAAGCCCTTTGTTGTAATAAAAAAGTTTTGCGCCGACGGACCAATTCGCCCAAGTGTCCCAGGAATGTATGGGGCGATTTAAAGTCTCGTAAAATACAAAACCAAGTTTAGCGGCTAACCACAGGCATATCATAATTGCAAGGCACAGCTTTACTCCATTTAAATCGCTCACGGCAAATACGGCCCTCTTACAGCCGGATTTAAATGAGAGGTAAATAAATAAGAAAATCAGGAAGACCAACGGCGCGGTTATGTTAAAAAGGGTATAAGGCGTTTTAAGCAGACCGAGAATAAACATCTCGAAAGTAAGCAGGCCAAAGCCTGCC
>SCQA01000183.1 GCA_004298725.1 bacterium | reverse complement strand
CGCGAAATGGTCAAATTCAACTTAACCCCGCCGTCCTTTTTCACGCCGTACTCGTTTGCGAGCGTGTATAAAAGATGCGCGAGCTTCTCCCTCGCGTTAAGAAGGCCGAGGTTTCCTATGCGTTCATAGGCGTGATTAAGCTCCCGGCCCATTGCTATGATAAGCTTTCTGGCTATGGCGGGCTCCTTCTCTATAATAGCGAAGAAGTTGTCTTTTGATATATAACACAACTCACAGTCTTCCATTGCCACCGCGGCGCAGGCGTACTTTTTACCGTCGTAAAAAACCTCAAAGCCGAAAAGGTCTCCGGGATTAAGTATTTTTATTATCTGCTCCTTGCCCGCGCTTGACGAACGCAAAAGCTTTACCCTGCCTGTCTTTATGATGAAAAGGCCGGTGCAGTCGTCTCCTTCCATGACGATTATCTCGCGCTTTTTGCGCCCGATAAACCCGACTACGTCTTTAAACGCGTCAAGCTGGCTCTCCGTTAAATGAGTAAAAAGCGTATTTTCTTTTATGTGGCACTGGCAAAGCGCGCAGACGTCTTTCATGTTATGCACCTTTCAAGCGCGCCTGATATTACGCATGTCCTTTGCTTATTCAGACGCCCGTTTTTTTATCTTTTCAATTATCCTTTGGAAAAGCGTGGCCGCCCGCCCATCCGAGCGGAAAATCTCTTCTGTACGGCACAACGGCAAGGCTAAGCCCGCCATCCCTTACGTCATTTACAAGGCCTGTCACTTCATCAGATGGAAGCGCCTTGCCCGTCTTCCAGTCAACGGTTTGGAATTTTAGCAGAACCTTACCGGCGGAACCGGCTATTCTGGTTGCGTCCGCGGCCATCTTGCGGATTATAGCCTTAACAGACTCGGGGGCAATGCTCAGCTCCTCGCCCATCTGCCTATGATATGCCATGACGGAGTAATAATCAAAGCCTGTTTTGACAGAGGCCTCCATGCTCTGCGAAAGCCACGCAAGGGCCATGGCCGGGCTTGTTACGCTTTCATACATCAAATTAATCGCGAACTTTGCCTGCGGCCTTTTATTCCTGACGGCATCCATAACCCTTGACGCCACGCCAAGAAGCCGCCTGTTCTTCATTCCGGCCCACTTCCAGAAAAGCGGCGTGTAATTAGGGGAACTTCCGCTCACCCCTGCCCCGTAAAGAAGAGCCGGCGTAAGCTCGTTGCCTGTCTCTCTTTTGAAAAACGCTCTCGCGTAAGGGCCAAAGCCCTCGTTGTAGCGTAGAACAAGGTCGTCTTGAAATAGTATACCGTCAATATCGTTATCCGCAAGTTCCGAGTACAGCGACACGATATGGCGCACCGCCTCTTCGCTGAAAAGGTCGAGCCCCTTGCACCGGACAAACGCGCCTGAGGCCATGTCATAGCCTTTGCAGGCTAACGAGTCCGTGCCTTCAATTCCGTAGTCAGCATACCTCGTTGTCATCCACGCAAATATCTTTAAACCGTTTTTGTGCGCGGCAGATGTAATTTCCGGCAGTATGTCCGCCACTACCGGCGCGCGCGACGATTTAAAATACACCCCTGCCTTAACGCCGGAACGGGCCAGAGCGTGGTATCTGTCGTCCTTATTATGAAAAACCCTGAATATTATGGTATTAACGCCTGCCTGCTTTACGCGCTTCATCTCAACTGAAATATCTTCGATTGTCTTGCCTTCAAAAAACATCACCTGCACTGCGCGCATTGGCGCAAAATCGCCGGCAAACGGATCAAGAACCGGAGTCTGCGGCTTAGCGGCACGCATCAAAACCTTTTTTTCCAAAACCATCGCCTCGGCCAACCTCTGCTCCGCTATAACTTTAAGAACAGGCTCCTTTTCAGAATAATTAGAAATAAAAAGCCTGAAGTTATCCTGAGAAGCGCGGTAGTTGCCTGCCTTAAACTCGGCCTCGGCGCACCTGAACTGAACAAGCGGCAAAAGAGCGCTTGAAGGAAAGCGCTCTATCAGCCTTTCATACTCCTTTACAGCGGCGTCATAGTCGCCCGCTGACATTAAAAATTCAGCGTAATTCAACTGGCCAGTATCGGTAAAGTATTGTTCCAAGCGTTCTGAAAGAGCAGGGGAAGGCAAAAGCGCGGCAAAGAAAAAAAAGCCTGCAACGGCAAAACAGCGCGCACCTGCAAAGCGCGTAAAAACCGTTGTTAATATAACCGGAACCTTTGTTAAAAGTTTTCGCATTTGTTTTGTACGGCTATTATACCAGAACCGAAGGCACATTAAAAAGCGTAAAAAATTCGCCACTTTTTTACAAAAAAGAGATGTTAAAGGAAGTTTTATTAAGCCTGCTAATGTTTTAAATCCGGCGCGGGATTTAAGCTAAGAAGCTCAGCGGCCTTTTTTAAAACATCTATTGGCCGGGCGCTCTTATCGCCAAGCGCGTTCTCAAGGGCGCGGCGCGCAATTTCAAGCGGCCTGTCAACGCCTTCTTTCTCCTCAACTTTAGCGTCCGGCGTAAGCCCGCCGCTTACGGCCCTTCCTGAGGAAAAGTGATACCGCGCGGTTGTAAGCCTTGCGCCGTTGTTGTTTTTAAGCGGAAAAAGCGTCTGCACGGTACCCTTGCCAAACGTGCCGTTCCCGATTAGCACGCCTCGGTTTAAATCCTGAAGCGCTCCGGCTACAACCTCCGCGGCGCTGGCGCTTCCTTCATTTACAAGCACGGCAATAGGATAATACGGGCGCGGGCGCGTTGACTTTGACTCAAACCTTGCATTGGCGTCAACGGTTCTGCCCTTTAAATACACTATTGTTCCGGCGTCAATGAACTCGTCGGCAACGTCAACCGCGGACAACAAAAGCCCGCCCGGGTTGTTTCTTAAATCAAGAATAAGGCCATTTAGCTTATTATCCCTTGAGCCGAGTTTTACAAGCGCGGCGGAGACTTCCTCTGCCGTGTTCTCCTGAAACTGGCTTACGCGCAGGTACCCTATGCCGCCTTCAAGAGGTCTTGATTTTACGCTCTTTATTTTAATCTGCTCGCGCGTTATTTTAAACTCAAGCGTGCGGTCAACGCCGCTTCTTCGCGCGTCAAGCGTTACTACAGTGCCTTTTATACCCCTTATATGCTTTATGGCATCGGCTACCGACATGCTCTTTGAAGAAACTCCGTCTATGGTAATAAGCTTGTCTCCGGCTTTTAGCCCGGCCCTGTAAGCAGGCGTGTCTTCTATGGCGGATATAACGGAAAGCTCTCCGTGTTTAAGCGCCAACTGCAGGCCTATGCCGACAAACTCGCCCCTTGTCTCGGCCTGAATGTCTTTGTACGCGGCGGTATCAAGGTATAAAGAATGCTGATCAAGTTTTTTGAACATGCCGCGCAGAGCCGCCTCTTCAAGCCCCGCCTTTTCGCCTAATGAGATGCCCTCAAACACGGCGTCTATCGCCTCAAGCGCCTTGTTCCTGTCCGCGCTTGACAAGCCCTTGTCGGAAGAAAGCGTTGGCATGGGCTTATAATATTTTCCAACGGCCTTTAGCTCTTCTTCCACCCCGCTAAGCGCACCGTCGGCAAGCGTTGACGGCGGCAACTCGTCAACGTAATTATCAAGTATCAGAGTAAAAACCTCGTCAACAAGGGCGTGCCCCTCTTTTGCAGTAGCCTCGGCAACGAATACGGCGCAGGCGAGTGCCGCCGTTAGGACAAAGCGCAGGAACTTTTTTGTAGAAAACGTTTTTTTCATTGGCAGGTTGTTAAAAAACCTTATGCTACTTCACCATTCACTTTTCACTATTCACCGCCTTCAGCTTTTAAATAGCGCCGCTAATGCCTCCTTGACAGAAGCTACGCCTATAAGCCGAATCTTGCCGATGGGTTTTGTTATCCTCTTAAGATTGTCTCTCGGCATTACGCAGGCCTTAAAGCCGAGCTTGTCCGCCTCCTTTACTCTCTGCTCCGCCTGACTCACGCCCCTTACCTCTCCGGCAAGCCCCACCTCGCCGAATACTATTATCTTCGGGTCAACCGGTTTATCAAGAAAATTGGACGCGAGGCTTACTATAACGCCAAGGTCAACCGCCGGTTCGTCAAGCCGTATGCCGCCGGCCACCTTTATAAAAATGTCGTGGTTTGCAAGCGAAATGCCGGCCTTCTTTTCAAGCACCGCGGCAAGAAGCATTACCCTGTTGTAATCAACTCCGGTAACTGTGCGCCTCGGTATGCCGAATATGGTGCGGCACACAAGCGACTGAACCTCTACAAGCACCGTCCTTGTGCCCTCAAGGCTCGACGTTACGGCCGAGCCGGACGCCCCCTCAGGACGTTCGGCAAGAAGCATTTCAGACGGGTTCAACACCTCGCCAAGGCCGGACTCCAGCATTTCAAACATGCCTATTTCCATTGCCGAGCCAAACCTGTTCTTAGCGGCCCTTAACACCCTGAAGTGATGCCCCCTGTCGCCCTCAAAATAAAGCACCGTATCCACCATATGCTCAAGTATCTTCGGTCCCGCGATGTAGCCGTCTTTAGTAACATGCCCCACAAGAAATAACGCCGCGTCGCTCTTTTTAGCGTAGGTTATAAGCTGTGCCGCCACTTCCTTGACCTGACTGAGCGTTCCGGGCGACGACTCCAGCGTGTCTGTTGAAAGTGTCTGCACGGAATCTATGACAACGACGTCCGGCTTGAGCCTTAAAAGAGTGTCCAGCACGGCCTCAAGCGACGTCTCGGCGTAAACCAATAGGTTTTCGGTAAGCACGTTAAGCCTTTCGCCCCTCAGCCGTATCTGCCTTAACGATTCTTCCCCTGAAACATAAAGCACCTTACGCCCCAAAGCCGCGAAAGAACCCATAGCCTGCAAAAGAAGCGTTGACTTGCCTATGCCCGGGTCTCCGCCTATAAGCACGGCGGAACCGTGCACAACGCCGCCTCCCAGAACGCGGTCAAACTCCGTAATGCCAGTCCTAACTCTTTGCTCGTCGCCTGTTGACAGCTTTGATATAGGCTCCGGTTCGCCTTCGGCAGAGGCAGTGCGTCCACGCCCGGTTTTTTTAGCTGACACAACGGACCTATCCTCCAAAAAAGAGTTCCACGCCCCGCAATCAGGGCACTTGCCGAGCCATTTGTGCGAAGTGTTGCCGCACGACTGGCATGAGTAGATAGTTTTGAGCTTAACCATAATTGATATTACCCCAAAAGGACATTCGAGAGGAACGGAAAAAACCGGCCATCAGAAAGAAACACATCTGGAAGCCATCAGGCTAAAACCCCATACATGTTGACAAACGGCATCTTTTTGTTATTATAAATAACAGTATAATCAGATAGATAACTTAACGTTTAAAAACATCGGGGCAAACCGCTGAAGCCCCGCGAAAACAAAAAAATGACTGACCCGGCAATTTACAGCACCATACTAATTGAACTTAATAAAGCTGTCAAGATGCATAATTTCTACCCTGTGGGGCATCCTAACCTCAACGCGATTCTATCCAAATGCTTTGTTCTTTTAAGAAAATCCGTTGATGAAAACGGAGAAATAAAATTCAAGCTCGACCAAAAGGGTTTTTACGTCAACAGGGTTATAGTGGCATCGGGAAGCCTTGAACTCGCGGTCTTCTCAAAAAAATTCCTTTACCGGCGCATTAAAGAAATTACCTTCGCCCCGCAACTTGTTCAGAGCGACCTCAAAATACTCCTTGAAATACTAATGCTTGAACCCGACGAACTGCTGGCCAAAGGCGGCCCTGAGGAAATGCTCGCTGAAATGGACTCGAAAGGCATACTTCTTAACGAAATGCGTTATGAAGACCTCATACGAATAAAAAAAGAGCTTGAAGAGAAGAAGTTCGATGAGGAAATATCGTCCGTGCTCGAGTTCACCGACGAAAACCCAGGCTCTTCACAAAAACAAGCCGACAAAATCGAAGAGCCTAAAAAAGCCACGGCAGAGGAACAGGAAGAAGCGCTCAGCGAACTTACTGAACGGCTGAAGAATGAAACAGACGACCTGATATACAGCGACCTCGTCATGCGCATAAAAGATAAAACCGACCTTCTCACCGCTGAAAAAAAGTTTGACGAGATATTCCCTGCGCTGGTTGTGCTTACGGCCAACGCCGAACCAGACGCGCGCCGCTCGGAAGGCATAAAAGAAACGTCCGGTAGCAGGCTTAACGAGATGATGTCCGATACCGACACGCTTGGCTACCTTGTCAAAAAACTCGCCAACAAAAACGAACCGAACCGACTTGCGATAGAACAGATGCTTCTTCGCGGCAAAGAAAGCGCCGTGGAGCTTCTGCTTGAAGCGCTTATGCACTCCTCCGACGCCCAGACAAGGCGCATCATATTCAACGTCATAGTCCGTTTCGGAAACTCCATAACCCCGCTCCTGGAACGGCGTCTGAAAGACCCCCAATGGTTCGTAGTGCGCCAGATGGTGGCGCTTCTCGGCGCTTTGGCCAACCCGGAAAGCATTAACACTCTCATAAACACTTATGATCATTCCAACGTAAAAGTAAAAAGAGAGGTGCTGAAAAGCCTTTCAAGGCTTCCTTCCCAGCGCGCCACGGAACTTCTTATAAACGCGCTTGAAAGCGACGATCCGGGAATAGTCGCCTTCAGCGTAATTTCGCTTGGCGTGCTGAAGGAAGCCTCGGCCATTGACGCGATAGGAAAAGTCGCGGTAAGATGGGAACGCTTCGCCAACAATCAGGAGCCGAAAAAAGAAGCCATAAAAGCGCTTGGCCTGATTGGCGATAAAAAGGCCGTGCCGGTGCTTACGAAGATACTGTCAAAAAAAGCGTGGTTCGGGAAAAAAACAAATGAGGAATTCAGGGCGCTTGCCGCAAACTCCCTCTTTTTAATAGGCGGCAACGAGGCCATGCAAGAAATACGCGAAGCGTACAAAGACTCGGAGGGCGACCTCTACAAAACCTGCAAACGGATACTCGACGGCAGTAACGCGGCAAACGCGCCTGCCGGCACGCAACGGTAACGGCAAAAGAATCCGCCGCACATAAAACCCCAGACAAGGGTATAAGCGCCATGCCTGAAATAAATGCCGAAGAGATACTTAAAAACGTAAACGCCGGCCTGAAAGCTAAAAAACTCTACCCGGCCGGACACCCGTCCATTACTTTGCCGGTAAGGAAAGCCTCCGCGCTGATCTCCGACGCCATCAAAGTAAAAAATACTTTCGCCATCGGCCTGATGAATGAAACTATAGTACTTGAAGAAACCCTTATACCTGAAACTGAAAAGCTCTACCCCGAAGTCTTCAAATTCATGACGGAAAAAAACGTCAACGCCATAATCTTTGAAAAAGGGATAACAGATAAAGAACTTGGCGTCCTCTTCGACATTCTCTCCGGCCCGTTGCTTCAGGGAAGCGACCTACAAAAAGAACTGTATTCAAAGGGCGTAGTTCACATCACGCTGAAATCAATACCGCTCGGCAAAAAAAGCATAGCGGAAATATATAAAGGCGCGGTTGAAACCGTGCAAAACGTTATGGGCGAAGTACGGATGGGCAAGATTCCGCGCTCCGAGCCTGTAAAGGCCGTTGTTGAAGAACTCTCCGAATCCGTCTTTTCAGACCCTAACGCCATGCTCGGCCTGACGCTGATAAAAAACTACGACAACTACCTTTACAACCACTGCGTGAACGTATCCATCTTGTGTCTTTCCCTTGCCAAAGCAATGAAGCTTGATAAGATGGAAATGCACGCCATAGGAGTTGCCGGGCTTTTGCACGACATAGGCAAAACCGGCGTATCGGAAGACATAATAAGAAAGCCCGGCGGATTAAGCTCTGAAGAATGGGAAAAACTGAAACAACACCCCGTGCTCGGCTCCAGCATCGTCAACCGCATGACGAACATGGTTGAAATGGTCGGTAGGCTTGTGTTTGAACACCATATACGCTATGACCGCTCCGGCTACCCTACAACAAAGGATACACTCCACCCGTTCAGCCAGATAATAACCATTTGCGACGCGTACGACGCGTTAACTACTCTGCGCGTTTATCAGCAACCGCACAACCCGGTGGAGGCGTTAAAGATTATGACTAACCTCTCCGGCAGGCACTTTAACCCTGAAACCCTCAAATCTTTTGTAAACATGATCGGACTATACCCGGTAGGCACGCTTATAAGGCTCTCCACCAATCAAATCGGCGTTGTCACTAAACTTAACCACGCCACGCCTTTCACTCCGAGCATAAAAATAATATTCGGCGAGGACGGCAAGGCCGTATACCCGCCTCTTGAAATGGACCTTTCCACGTCCACCGGAACAGCCAACGCCATAGTCTCCACCGTAAACCCTGCCACACTGCCGATAAATCTCGCGCAGTTTCTTGAAAACGAAGCCGAGCTTTCGTCAGCGCCGGCGTAGAGGCGTAAAGCGCAAAAATATCGTCTTAGCCGCTTAAGCAAGCTCTGATTTATTCTGTTTAAGACACATTAAAACAAAGCGCTGGCCAGAATAATCGCTCTGTGCGCGTAGTAATTCCAGCGTGTTTTTATCGTCCATGAGCGTTTATATCTGG
>SCQA01000182.1 GCA_004298725.1 bacterium | reverse complement strand
GGGTGGGCACCGCCCACCAAAATATCTGCTCGTTATTAAAAATGGTGGGCCATGCCCACCCTACAAAGCTTAACTAATAAAGCGCCGAGTGGCGCGTAGATCTATAACTCACTGATAACCGATAACTGATAATGGAGTTGACCTATGACGGGTAAAGACAGACGGGCGGGCTGGCGTATTTTAGCTTCAGTTGTTATTACGGCGGCTCTAATAGCCGTTATCTCGGGCTGTTCAGGCGACAAGAGCGGCAACGCCGAAAAACAGCAGGGGCAACAGCTGATTGCGGTAGTTACCGAAGCGGCAATATCCAAGTCTGTTGACAGGTCGGTTGAGGCGATAGGCACTCTTTTTGCTTCGGACGAAGTTACCGTATCAAACGAAATATCCGGCACAATGGAAAAGATGCAAGCCGATCTCGGCGACAAAGTCAAGGTAGGCGATACGCTTGCGATACTCGACCAGCGTGAGGCAAAGCTTAACCTTGCCGACGCCGACGCCGCGCACGTTACAAACATAAAGACAGTTGACAAGGGCAGGGCGCGCGCTTTTGACGCGAAAGCCACATTTGAAAGGTATGACGGCTTGTTTAAGCAAGGCATGGTATCCGCAAGCCAGTTTGACAGCGCAAAGATGCAGTATGACGTTGCTACAGCCGAGTTAAAAGAGTATGAATCAAGGCTTGAGCAGTCAATCGCAAAACAGAACCTCGCGAAAAAACGCCTTGCGGATACTGTTATAAAGTCGCCCATTTCCGGCGAGGTCAGTAAAAGGTTTGTATCCGCCGGCGAAACCGTGAGGGAAAGAACGCCTGTTTTTGTTGTAGTGGCCACGCAGACGCTTAAATTCCGAGGCACGGTGCCGGAAGTTTTTGTGCCTCAGATAAAGACCGGCTCGGAAGTTTCTTTATACGTTGAAGCGTTTAAAGACACGATATTCAAAGGCAAGCTGTCGCGCATAAGCCCTGCCGTATCGCCGGAGACGCGCACGCTTGAAATAGAAGCAACCGTGCCGAACGCAGACGGCGTTTTAAAGCCCGGCTACTTCGCGCGAGGTCTTATACGCACGCTCACGGCCGACAAGGCTGTTTTTGTTCCGGAGCAGGCAGTGTTGTCCAACGCCGGCGTTGTAAAAGTTTTCGTGATTAAAGACTCGACCGCGTCCGAGCGTCTTGTAAAGACCGGCGCAAGGCAAGCCGACATGATAGAGATAAATGCCGACGTGAAGGAAGGGGATATTGTAGCGACAACAAATCTTTTAAATCTCTTTGACGGCGCAAGCGTAAGCGTCAAGCAAAAATGATTTAAAAGATAGTGAATAGAGAATAGTGAAAAAAAGAGAAAAACCGCTAAACATTCTTTAAAACTTAAAAAGGCGACAGAGCCATGTCATTATACGAAATCTGCATAAAAAGGCCGGTCTTTACCATAATGCTCATAATGAGCCTTGTGGTTTTGGGCATTGCTTCGCTCCGCGAAATTGGCGTTGACCTCTTTCCTAAGGTTGACATACCCACCATAACGGTCACCACGCGGCTTGAAGGCGCCTCGCCTGAAGAGATTGAAAGCCAGATAACGAAGCGCATAGAAGAAGTTGTCAACACGATAAGCGGCGTTGACGAACTGCGCTCTACCACTATTGAGGGGCAGTCGCAGATATTCGCGAGTTTTTTGCTTGAGAAGAACGTCGATGTGGCGTCAAACGAAGTAAGGGACAAGGTTTCCACTATACTTGCCCAGTTTCCTCCGGGCACGGACGCGCCTGTTATTGAAAAATTCGACCCTGACTCGGCTCCGGTGCTTACAATAGTGGTTTCCGGCAAGCGTTCTCCCAAAGAGGTTACGGAACTTGCGGATAAAAGAATCAAGCGCCAGCTTGAGGTCGTTAAAAATGTCGGCGCGATAACTATTGTCGGAGGAAGAAAAAGGGAAATAAACGTTCTTATCGACCCTAACCGGCTGTCGGCTTACGGCCTATCCATTCAGACTGTAAAGGACGCTCTCAGACGGCAAAATGCCGAGGTGCCAGGCGGCAGGATAACATGGCAGGCGCGCGAAGAAGGGCTACGCACTATGGGCAGAATTGAGCGCGTGGACGACTTTTTAGACCTTATTGTAGCCGATTATAAGGGCGCACCGCTACGCGTAAAAGATATTGGCAGGGTTGAAGACAGCGAGGAAGAAGCGCGGTCCATTTCAAGGCTTGACGGACAAAGCGCCGTGGCGCTTGTAGTTAGAAAACAGTCCGGCACGAATACCGTCGAGGTTGTTGCGGGCGTTAAGGAAAAGATGGCTGAAATAAAGGCCTCGCTTCCTCGGGATATGCAGATGGAAATTGTCACCGATCAGTCAAAGTTCATAAAAAAATCCATATCGCAGGTTGAGGAGCATTTAATACTCGGCGCCATACTCGCAAGCATTATAATACTGCTGTTTATACGCGATATTCGCACGGCGTTCATTTCCGCCGTGGCCATTCCAGCGTCTATAATAGGCACGTTTACGCTTTTAAGGTACATGGATTTTACGCTTAACAACATGACGCTTCTTGCCCTTTCGGTTTGCACCGGCATAGTGATAGACGACGCCATTATTGTCGTTGAAAATATCTTCAGGCACATGGATGAAGAGAACAGAAGCCCCATGGAGGCCGCGCTGTACGGCACAAAAGAAATCGCGCTTGCCGTAATGGCCACTACTCTATCGCTTGTCGTCATATTTTTGCCTGTGGCGTTTATGTCAGGCCTTGTGGGCCGGTTTTGGAAGAGCTTCGGCCTTACGGCCACGTTCGCCATAATGATTTCACTGCTTGTAGCCTTTACGCTTACGCCGATGCTGTCTTCAAGGATTTTGAAGCGCAAAACCGCTGATGAGATAGAAAAGCATAAGAAGGGATCAAAGTTATACGGGTTTTTTGAAAGGTTCTATTTACAGCTGTTGCATTGGTGCTTAACCCACAAGGTTATAACGATTGTAGCGGCGGTGTTGATATTTTTTTCGGTTGTGCCGCTTTTCAAAATCGTTAAGGCCGAGTTTGTGGTTGACGACGACACAAGCGAGTTTGAAGTAATCGTAGAAACGCCTCCCGGCTCGTCTATTGAAAAGACCGACTCAATACTTAAAGCCATTGAGGCTGACCTTAAATCCGTTGGCGAAATTAACCGCATGTTCACTACCATTGGAGGCAAGGGGCAATACCTTACCAATGTCACAGACGCTTCAATTTACCTTGGTTTAAAACCAATGGCAGACAGAAAAAGAAGCCAGTTTGAGATTATGCAGGACGTAAGAGGGCTTCTCAAGAAATACACGGAACTGCGCGCTAGCGTTCAGACTATCAACATGATTTCAGGCGGAGGTTTTAAGTCAACTCCTTTTAACCTTATAATACGCGGCCCGGAGCTTAACAAGCTTGATGAATACGCCTCCGCTATTATTAAAAAGCTAAAAGAGATACCAGGTTTTGTTGACACTGACACTGGGCAGGCGCTTCGCCACCCCGAGGTGCAGGTGCATATTGACAGGCAAAAGGCGTCCGACCTCGGCGTTAAGGTGGATGCCATAGCCGGAAGTTTAAGGACTATGGTCGGCGGCGAAAGGGTGACGCTTTTTAGAAAGGACGACGACCAGTACAACGTACGGCTTCGTCTTATGCCTGAGTTCAGGAAAGACCCAGCCATCATAAGCCAGCTTACCGTGCCGGGCACGGCTGGCAAGCCGGTAAAGCTAAGTAACGTCGCAATTCTTATAAGCGGCACCGGACCGGCTCAAATTGACAGGTACGCTCAGGAAAGGCAGGTCACTGTAATATCCAATCTGTATGGAAAACCTCTTGGCTCAGCCATAACCGAGGCAAACGGCATTGTAGCCAAGATGAACCTGCCCGGCGACTACACTACCGCGTACATCGGCAGAGGCAAGCTGATGAAAGAGGCGTTTTTCAACTTCATAATAGCTTTCATATTAAGCCTTGTATTTATCTACATGGTGCTTGCGGCGCAGTTTGAGAGCTTTACCCACCCGCTGACGATAATGGTATCAATATTTCTAAGCATACCGTTTGGAATACTAAGCCTTATACTTGCCGGAAACACGCTTAACATATATTCAATCATGGGTATGTTCGTTCTGATAGGCGTGGTAAAAAAGAACGCGATACTGCAAATTGACTATACCAATACCTTAAGGGCGCGCGGCATTGAAAAGTTTGAGGCGCAGATGCAGGCAAATAAAGTTAGGCTAAGGCCTATTCTCATGACTACGCTTGCCATTATCGCCGGTATGCTCCCTCTTACGCTAAGCAAGGGCGACGGCTCGGCATCAAGGGCGTCAATGGCTGTTGTTATTGTGGGAGGGCAGGCGATGTGTCTTATAGTTACGCTTGTCATCATTCCGGTCGTGTATTCAGTTTTAGACGATGTTAAGTTATTCGAGAGATTAAAAAGGCTCTTTTCCGGAAAGGCTTCGGGGGCGGGCGCGTCAGGCGCGTAAATTCAATATCCGGTTGCTTGCCATGTTTAGTGCGGAACGGCTTGATTTTTTCCTGAGAGAAATCATATATTAATAAAGTAAGTTGTTGTATAATATAAGTGGCTGAAATACTTAATTGAAAGGAGTTTTAATATGCCATATGAAAATATTTCCGGTGAAATGACCACCGGCGAAGTTACTACAACGTGGCCTTCGACAAAAGAAGTCTTTACAAAGCACTTTGGTTCAGGCTGTTTTTCGTGCCCGGCTTTTGGCGGCGAGCCTATATCAATGGCTTGCTCCATGCACTCAACCGACTTGAATACTTTTGTCGGCGAGTTAAAGGAAGCCGCAAAGAAAGACGAAAGCAAGTAATTGAGCTGTATCAGGCGCGGGCTTGGCATTACGCTAAGTCCGCGTTTAATGCTTTAACCGCTATTGACATGGCAAGTTGATTTCGTTATGCCTTTTTTGCTGAGTTTTAGGTTGACACGTTAATCTTCAACCTGTTATATTTATCCGGCGTAAAATCACATAAGCCCCCGTAGCTCAGATGGATAGAGCAGCAGATTCCTAATCTGCGTGCCGGACGTTCGAATCGTCTCGGGGGCACCAATAAAATCAAGGGGTTACGGGGTAATACCTGTAACCCCTTTTCTTTTTAAAGGTGTAGTTTCTCACTAATTTTAAGGATTGAAACCAATTAGGCGATATTGAGGGTACAGAGCCGCAAGTCGCCCCCCGCGCGAGGGCGTGGATTGAGACAATTACAATTCAGGGTGCAACGCAAACAATAAAGGTGAAGACACTCTACTGACCTCAAAGTGCCCTGAACGATATTTGTGTTTACAGTCGGTCTCCCGGTTAAGACACTTCTGAGTCTACATCATCACCTCCTTTTCCTCCACAGGATTTTCATAGACATACCGCTGATAGAGTTCCTGCCCGTCTAAAAAGGTCTGCAACGGGGTGCGCCCCTGGCAGTACCGGCCCTGGTTGGTGCGTTCGCTGTTGTACCATGCCATGAAGGCGTCAAGGTCGGCCTGTATCTCCTCAAGGGACTTGTAGAGCTTCTTCCTGAAGGCCACCTTGTAGAACTCCTCCTGCACGGTCTGGTTGAGCTTCTCGACGCACCCGTTGGTCTGCGGATGCCGGGGTTTGGTCTTTGTGTGCTCGACCCCGTTCAGGTGCAGGAAGAGCTCGTAGGAGGGGGTATCCGCGCGCC
>SCQA01000181.1 GCA_004298725.1 bacterium | reverse complement strand
CATAGACGTTACCGGAGTCGAGAGCGCCCGTTTGGCCATAGAAAAACGCATTAACGCGCTTGGCAAAATCAGCTTTGACGAATACGCCGTAGGCTTTGTTCTCGCGCTTACCATTCTTGCGTGGGTATTTCTCGGCAGGGTTTACGGCCTTGCGACAATCGCGCTTTCTTCGGTTGTGGCGCTTTTTGTATTCAAGCTTGTCAAGTGGAAAGACATTGAGGAATATGTCAACTGGGGCGTCATATTGATGTACGGCGGCGCCATAGTGCTTGGAACGGCCCTTGATAGAAGCGGCGCGGCGCGGTGGCTTGTAAATACCGCGCTCGGCTCGGTGGGCGGAAGCACCGTGGCGGCCTTTGCCGTATTTTCGCTTCTCGCCATTCTTTTAACCGAGGCTATGAGCAACGCGGCCGTCATAGCCATACTTTTGCCTGTAAGCATCGGCATGGCCGAGAAGTTCGGGCTTGATCCGTCGGTTCTTACTTACGCCATCGCCGTTCCGGCCGGTCTTGCCTTTATGTTTCCAATGTCAACGCCTGCCAACGCCATCGCCGTTTCGTCCAATTACATAACGGTAAAGGACATGGTGAAAGGCGGGGTCATTATGTGCGCCGTGTCATGGATAGTTTTTAATCTGTTTGCTTATTTTTACTGGCCGCTTGTAGGCATCGGGAGGATAGGATGAACGGTAAACCAGTGCTTATAGCGCTTTCGTCGTCCGGTACGCCGGACGAAGCTATTTCATTTGCCGTTGAGAGGGCGCGTAAAGATAACACGGGCGTGGTGGCGCTTTACCTGCTTGACACCGACCTTTCAAAAGAGGCCTCCGACGCGTTTACAGACTCGGGCTTTATAGGCGACAAGCCGTCAAGCGAACTGTCGGAATCGCTCATGCGAGAGTACAGGCAGAGGGGCTACGAAGAGCTTGGCAGGGTGCAGGTTAAAGCCATGGAGGCCGGGGTCGCTTTTGAGCCGCTTATGGAAGAAGGAGAATTTGTTGCAAATATACTGGATAATATAATAAAATATAACATTCAGTGCGCGGTTATAATCGGCAGGCGTAAAAATGTCATTCTCAAATACTTCTCGCGCTCTCTTGCAGACGAGGTAAAGAGCAAGGCAGGGTGTGAAGTAGTCGTGTTCGAGGAAAACGCTTAAAAGATAGTGAAACGTGAATGGTAAATGAAAGACAGTGGCGAGTGGCAAGTTTTTTATTCACGATTCACGATTCACGTTTTTTACGTTTCAGAATTATATAAAAAACGGAGGTAGTGAAATGTCATCAAAGACTTGGACTGAAGAGGAACTTAAGAAGGCAAGCGAATCGCTTGAAGGCAAAGCCCCGGAAGAGGCAATAAAGTGGGTTGCGGCTAATTTCGATGTAAAGGATTTTTCGCTCGCGTGCAGTTTCGGCCCTGAGGACGTTGCCCTTGTGCATATGCTGACCGGCATTAAGCCCGACGCGCGCGTATTTTACCTTGATACGGACCTGCTCTTTAAAGAGTCGCATGACGTAAAAGAAAAGCTGATAAAGAAATACGGCATCAAGCCGGAAAGGTACGGCGCAAAGACCACGCTTGACGAAATGGCCAAAGAGCACGGCGCGGAGCTTTGGAAAAGAGAGCCGGATAAATGTTGCGACATCAGAAAGATGATTCCGCTTGCAACCGCGCTGTCCACCTTAAAGGCATGGATAACCGGCATTAGAAGAGATCAGGCCCCGACAAGGGCTAACGCGCCGGTGGTAAGCTGGGACGCCAAATTCAAGCTTGTAAAGATAAACCCGCTTGTAAGATGGACAAGCGACGACGTGTGGAACTACATCCGTAAAAACGACATACCATACAACGTCCTGCATGACAAGAACTACCCGTCAATCGGTTGCGAGCCTTGCACCAAGCAGGTTATGCCCGGCGAAGACCCAAGGTCCGGCAGATGGGCGGGCTTTCAGAAGACGGAGTGCGGACTGCATAAGTAAGAAAGTTTGTTTTTGGCGTTAAAAACTTTAGGAGGGTTTTATTACGTGGAAGGGCTTATAGCGCCGCACGGCGGCACACTTGTAAACAGAATTATCGAAGGCAAGGAGAGGGAAGAACTTGCCAAAAAAGCAACTGGGCTTAAGAAAATAACGATTAGCGATAGGGAAATATCAGACGTCGAAATGATAGCCATGGGTGCGTTAAGCCCGCTTGAGGGTTTCATGGGCAAGGACGACTACCATTCGGTAATGGACACGATGACCCTTAAAAACGGCCTTCCGTGGACCATACCCATAACGCTTTCAACTTCAGCCGATATTGCGAAGACGATAAAAACAGGCTCTGACGTCGCTCTTGCGGATGCAAACGGCAACGTGCTTGCGGTACTTCATGTTTCCGAGATATTTCAGCATGACAAGAAAAAAGAGGCGGAGCAGGTTTATGGAACAAGCGAAGAAGCGCACCCGGGAGTGAAGAAGGTTTACGAGATGCACGAAATGCTTCTTGGCGGTAAAATCTCCGTCATAAAAAGGCACGAATACAGCGATTTTAAAGAAGAGCGTCTTGACCCGAAGGAAACGCGCGCTCTTTTTAAGGCAAAGGGATGGAAAAGGGTTGTAGGTTTTCAGACGAGAAACCCCATACACAGGGCGCACGAGTACATACAGAAGTGCGCGCTTGAGACCGTTGACGGGCTTTTGATTCATCCGCTTGTCGGCGAAACAAAAGGCGACGACATACCGGCGTCAGTCCGTATGCTCTGCTACAAGGCCCTTATAGGAGGCTACTATCCGAAGGACAGAGTAGCTCTTGCCGTAAACCCCGCGGCCATGCGTTATGCGGGGCCAAAGGAGGCGATATTTCACGCGCTTATACGCAAGAACTTCGGGTGCACGCATTTTATAGTGGGCAGGGACCACGCCGGCGTAGGCAAATACTACGGCACGTTTGACGCCCATTATATATTCGACGAGTTCGACCCTGCCGCTATAGGCATTACGCCGATGTTCTTCGACCATACGTTCTACTGCAAAAAATGCACGAGTATGGCTTCGTACAAGAGTTGTCCGCATGACTCTGAAAATCATATAATCCTTTCCGGAACAAAGGTGAGGGATATGCTCCGCTCCGGCCAATATCCGCCGCCGGAGTTCAGCAGACCCGAAGTTGCCGCGATACTAATCGAGGCAATGAAGCCGCAGTCGTAATTATAAAGCGAACGCAGGGGCAGAGGAGTTCTTCTGCCCCTGTTTTTTTGCCGTTCAATAACTGATAATAGCTAACCGCACAGGTAAACGCCCATGAACGATATCGCTGTTGTAAAAGAGGCTTTTCTTAAAGCAACGGACGGTCTGGAAGAAAGGCTCTGTGCCATGAGCGACGGTTTTTACTGCAACCCTGAAACAGGGTTTAACGAGGTAAAAACATCTCAGGCTATGCGGGAATTTTTAAAGTCCGCGGGCTTTTCAATTGAAGCCGGCATTGCAGGGCTTTCCACGGCG
>SCQA01000180.1 GCA_004298725.1 bacterium | reverse complement strand
CCGCAAAATAAAAGAAGGCATCTTTTTTGCCGGAGCAATAGATTGGGACAGGCGGCTTTTTGACGCGCTCATTCCTTTGCCTGACGGCACAAGTTACAACTCTTTTCTCGTAACCGGTTCTGAAAAAACAGCGCTTATCGACACCGTTGACCCGTCAATGGCAAGTAAGCTTTTTGCGTATTTTGAAGACGTAAAGCGTCTTGACTACGTCGTAGTCAACCACGCGGAGCAGGATCACTCCGGCGCGTTACCGGCTGTGCTTGAACGCTATAAAGAAGCAAAGGTGCTGGCAAGCCCGAAGTGCAAAGGAATGCTTGTTGACCACCTTCATATACCGGTTGATAGGATTTGCGAGGTTGGCGACAACGAGACAATTCCGCTTGGAGGCAAGACGCTTGAGTTTTTGCACCTGCCGTGGGTTCATTGGCCCGAGACAATGGCGACGTACATACGCGAGGACAAAACAATATTCACCTGCGACCTCTTCGGTTCTCATATAGCCGTAAGCGGCCTTTACGAGAACGACCACGCAAGGGTCTGCGAGGCGGCCAAGCGCTATTACGCCGAAGTCATGATGCCTTTCAGGTCAACGATAAAGAAGCATCTTGAAAGGTTGGGCAATTATGAAATTGAAGTCATATGTCCAAGTCACGGGCCGGTGCATACGGACCCTTCCCGCATAATGGGTTTTCACCGCGATTGGGTCTCTGAAAAGCTTGCTAATACCGTGGTTATTCCGTATGTGTCAATGCACGGAAGCACTGAAATTATGGTTGATAGGCTTACTGAAGCGCTTTCAAGCAGGGGGGTAAATGTTGAAAGGTTTAACCTTACGGTAACCGACGCCGGCAAATTGGCCATGGCGCTTGTTGACGCGGCTACAATGGTGGTTGCCTCGCCTATGGTGCTTATGGGCGCTCACCCCAAAGTTATTTCGGCTACTTTTATGGCGAACGCTTTAAAGCCCAAGCTCAAGTATCTTTCCATAATGGGTTCTTATGGATGGGGAGGCAGAATGGAAGAGCAGGTAAAGGCAACGCTTGCCAATTTAAAGGCGGAGTATCTGCCAAGCGTTATGATTAAAGGCGCTCCGGTTGAAAAAGATTTTGAAGTTATTGATAGCCTCGCGGAGCAAATAGCCGAGAAACATAAGGAAAGCGGCATTTAGGGGAGGGTAAGGGCAAAAAATTTTATGTCACTACATAAAGTCGCACCACGATTTCGCACTGCCAAGTTATACTAAGGGGCGCCGAAGGCCTTCAGTCAACCACTAAAAACCAGTCACTGTTTTTTAAAAAATAAATATGATTGTTCTTGCCAGTCATTATTCTGTGTCTATAACAACTTATATATAATTATAATAAATTAAAAAAAACTATTGACAAATTAGAAATATTGGAATAAATTTGATTACACTTGTTATTCTTAGATTGTTTTGATCGCGGTAGTTCGGTATTTTAAAGGGTTTGTGACTTTAGTGCTTGTATTATGACAAAAAATAATTTAAAAAAGATTAGAGAGAATATGCTTCTCACGAAGTCCGAGCTTGCAAGAAAGGCCGGGCTTTCCGCACTTACGGTTGACCGCATAGAGCGCGGCTTTCCGTGCAGGATGGATACAAAGAGAAAGATAATCCACGCGCTTGGCTTAAAGACTTCAGAAAAGGACAAGGTTTTTTCCGATTTAACGTAAAACCGTGTTGTCGAGGCCGCTTGAACTGCGGCTTTAAAGTTGACGGGGGGCGGATGCAATTATCGTTTTTTTCATTCCTGCAGAAAAAAGAGTCCGTGGCCTTTGACATAGGTTCTCATTCCATAAAGCTTGTTCAGATGAAGCAGGCCAAAAAGGGATGGGAGCTTATGAAAATGGGCATGGCCGAGCTTCCGCCGGAGGCTATAGTTGACGGCTCCGTCATAGATTCCATGACGGTCACCAATACACTTAAAGAGCTTATAAAAGAACATGGCATAAAGGTGAAAGACGCGGTCTCCGCGCTTACCGGCCATTCCGTAATCATAAAGAAGGTTTCTTTTCCCACGATGACTGAAGAGGAGCTTGCGGAGTCAATACAGTGGGAGGCCGAACAGTACATACCGTTTCCCATAGCCGAGGTCAACATTGATTTTCAGATACTTGGAGCGGACACCGAGGGCAGGGGGCAGATGGACGTTATGCTCGTTGCCGTTAAAAAGGACGTCATAAACGACTATACCAACGTCATCAAGGAAGCCGGCCTTAATCCGGTGGTTATCGACGTCGATTCTTTTGCTCTTGAAAATATGCTTGAGGTAAACTACGCCACGGCCCCTGGCGAGACATGCGCCATGGTCAACATAGGCGCGAGCATTACCTCGATAAGCGTCATAGCCGGCGGCATGACCATTTTTACAAGGTCAATACCGATGGGCGGCAATCAGTTTACCGAAGAAATACAGCGGCAGATGAATATAAGCTTTAAAGATGCAGAGGCCCTGAAGATAGGCAAGGGCGACGGCGGTTCGGACGAGGCTACTCTTGCTTTAGCGGTTGAGTCCATTTCAACAAACCTGTCTTTTGAAGTAAAGAGATCGGTTGATTTCTTCCTTGGCGCGAGCCATGGCACGGATATAAATAAGATATACTTAAGCGGAGGCGGCGCAAAGATAAAGGGGCTTATAGCGCTCCTTCAGGATAAAACCTCTATACCGGTTGAAATAGTCAATCCGTTTAAGGGCGTTGCCTTAGGTGTAAAGGATGTTGACGAAGAAAGGCTTGGCGACATAGGACCCCATTTTGGCGTAGCTGTAGGGCTTGCCACAAGGAGGTTCGGCGACAGATGATACGCATAAACCTTCTGCCCGTAAGGGCGGCCAAAAAGAAAGAGACGCTCAGGTTTCAGCTTACCGTTGCCGGGCTTGTAACCGTTTTGGTGATAATAGTATCGTTCGCGGCTTATTTTACCGTCAGAAGCGATGCCTCGCAACTTAACTCCGACATAACAACGGGCAAAAACGAGCTTGACGGCCTGAAAAAGAAGATAGGCGAACTCTCCAAAATAAAAGAGCAGAAGGCCGTTGTCGAGGGAAAACTCAAAGTTATAAACAATCTCGAAGCGGGGCGCTCCGGCCCCACGAAACTCTTTGATTCCATTGCCGAGTCAATGCCGGAAAAAATGTGGCTAATTGCCATCAGGGAAGACGTACAGCTTATAACCATAAAAGGTTATGCAACGAGCGACGAAGTAGTGGCTGACTTTATGAGAGGGCTTCAAAAGCACAATGATTTGACAAAGGTCGAACTTGATGTGGCGCAGAAGACGACGGATAAGGACACCGGCACTGAAGTCGTAAGTTTCGACATAAGGGCTGAAAGGGTCAAGTAGATTGCCGGGTATGGCGCGAAAGAGCTAATAAATTTAGTGGCGTAGATTGGTTAGCGTAACTCAACATTTCATGCTTGGCAATTATTTCATTATGGCAGTCGGTTGAGAGGAGACTAACGTCTTATGGCGCTTCCGAAGATAAACATTGACGCGGTAATGAAGTTGCCGCTTTCCAAGAAAGTGGGCATAGTTGCCGGCATTAATGCCGTTATTGTCGCTGTCATTTACTTTCTTCTTATCGGGCCGATGCACGACGAGGTGACAAAGCACAGGGCGGAACTGCGCTCTTTGAATGAAAAACTTTCCGAGAACAGGCAGATAGCCGCTGATATTCCCAAGTATCTGAATGAAAAGGCGGAAATGGAAGACAGACTGCAAAAGGCCGTGGCACAGCTTCCAAATGATAAAGAGATACCCGACCTTATCGATTCCATCAGCAGGGCCGGTTCAATTTCCGGCCTGAATATACTGCTTTTCAAGCCGGGCAGGGAGGCGCCAAAAGGCTTTTACGCGGAGATACCGGTTAATATGTCCGTTGAGGGCAGGTATGAAAGCCTTTATGATTTCAGCGTTAAAATAGGCAATCTTCCGAGGATAGTCAACCTCGGCTCGATGGATATCGCATCGGCAGGGTACAAGAACAGAATGCCGAGCATAAAAGCTACATTCGTAGCCACTACGTTCAGGTTTATACCAAACGCGCCAGCGGCAAAAACAGACGGCAAGACAGCCGCCGCGGCGCAAAAGAACTGACAATGAATAAATTTAAAACAGCGGCGCTCATAATACTCCTTCCGGCCATGCTTATGTCATGCGGTGAAAAACCGCAGGAAAAAAGCGTACCAATAAAAAAGATTGAGTCAAGGCCTCAGTCGCCGGCAAAGCCTGACGCGCGTCTTGACGCTAACGCGCAAATCGAGCCGACCGTTAAGGCGAAGAAGAGAAACCCGTTTGCGAACTATGTAGTGTCGATAAAAGGCCCGGAAAAGCCCAAAGTGAAAGGGCCTCTCGAGTGCTGTGATATTCCCGTATTTAAGCTTTTGGCCGTGGTAATTTCCCCTGATAAGACGTTCGCGCTGTTGCAGGCGCCGGACAGTAAGAGATACATAGTGCGCAAGGGCGATGTAATAGGAACAAGGGACGGAAAGATTGTCAAGTTCAGCCAGCGTAGCATAACCATAAAAGAGCTTGTGCCTGAAGAGCCGGGGCGTCCGGCAACGGCGATTGAAACGGAACTAAAATTGCCGCTTGAACCGGAAATGAAGAAGTAGCTGTCTGAACGCTTAAATTAATTGCACCACAGACGGAGGGGTTATGCATTTAAACGAGTTTATCAAGCGGTTTAGGCTGGGCCTTATGGGGCTAATGGCCGCAGGTCTTTTCATCATCCCCGCGCATTCGTCGGCTGAGGATGCGCCAAAGGCGGCCAGTCAACCTCCTGCTAACGCCGCGCCGGAGCAGGCAAAACCGGTATCAAGCGCTATTTCAGTTGAGTCGGTGGACGTGGCTGGAGCAGGCGACAAGGTTGTTGTGAAAGCAACGGGTCCGCTCAAATACACGGTATTCAAGCTTTCCGAACCTTCGCGCATAGTTGTAGACATGCCGGGTGTGAATATTTCAAAAGTCTCTTCGCCTATAAACGTTGACAATAATTTTATTACTCAGATAACGGTTATAAGCTACGGCACAGAGGACAACATTGGCAGGCTTGTTATTGGGCTTAAGGAAGGCGTTGCCCACGACGTTAAGAGCGGGGAAAACAGCATTCTTGTTAGCCTTAAGGCGGATGCCACGCCGGTTGCGGCTGTAGCGCCGGTTCCTGCGCCAGCGCCGGAGGTAAAGCCGGAGGCGGCCCCGGAGCCTAAGAGCGCGGCAAAGAGCGCGTCTAAGATAACCAAAATAGAAGTTGCCCAAGACGGAGGCAATACGGTTATCACCGTTGTTGCGGATGGCTCCATTGGCAATTACAATTCATTCGCGCTTGATAATCCGTCAAGAATTATAGTTGACGTCTGGGGCGTTACGAACGCGACCGGCCAGAAGACAATAACAGCGAAAGAGAGCAAGTTCGTAAAAATAGTCAGGTTCGGCGATTATAAGGACAAGGCAAGGCTTGTTATAGACTTGTCAGGCAAAAAAGTTACGCCTTACGCCGTTAATAAAGACGACTCTTCGCTTGTAATGATAATAGGCGAAGGCGCGCAGGCGAGCGCTTCTGAAAAGGCGGTCGTGGCAGGCGTCGCGGTGGGCGGCGGTGTTGTTGGCGCGCCGGCAGTGCCTGTTTCATCAAAAGAAACAACGGCGTCGAGCGGCAAGAAGGCCGCGCCTGCGGCAACGGAAGTAGCCGAGGCGAAGGCCGTTGTTAAAGAGGCTAAGAAGGACGAAACGTCTTTAGGGTCGGAAATAGGCCGCGTTGATTTCAGAATAGTAAACGGCAAGGGCAGGCTTACGGTTATGAGTTCGGCCAAAACGCCGTATACTGTTAAGGAATCAGAAGACGGCAAGACCTTAATGATAGACATAAAAGACGCTACAATACCGGATGACCTCGTAAGGACGCTCGATGCGGTAAAGCTTGCCACGCCGGTGGCTACCATAAGCTCGTATCAGGAGTCGTTCAAACCCAAAGACGTTCGCGTGCTTGTAAAGCTCAACGAGAAGTCGTCATATGAAGTCAAGGACTTGGACGGAACGATAACCGTTGAATTCGCTTCAGCCGTTGTCGCAAGACCTGCCGATGAAAAGGGATCAGCCGCGCTTAAGGCCGAAGCCGCCGATACAAAGGAATATGCCGGTAAAAAGATAGACCTCGACATGATGGACGCGAGCATTAGCGACGTATTAAGGCTCTTGGCCGAGGTGAGCAACGTCAATATAATAGCCTCTGACGAAGTCAGGGGGAATATTTCGTTAAGGCTCAAAAACGTTCCGTGGGAGCAGGCGTTTGACATCATACTCAAGGCTAAGGAGCTTGATAAATCCATTGACGGCAACGTTATAAGAGTGGCTCCGGCGACTAAGCTGAGGCAGGAAAGAGAGGCCCTGCTTGCCGCTAAAAAAGCGCAGGAAAAACTTGAAAACCTCGAAATAAGCTACATAACAGTAAACTACGGCGATGCGTCGGCTCTTGAGCCTCAGGTAAAGGGCGTGCTTACGGAGAGAGGTTCCGTAACAAGCGAAAAGCGCACCAATATTATAATTGTTAAAGACATAAAACAGGGTATTGAGCAGGCCGTAAACCTTGTAAAAAAACTCGACACCATAATTCCGCAGGTGCTTATAGAGGCGCGAATTGTTGAAGCATCCACAAGTTTTGCCAGAGACCTCGGCATACAGTGGGGCGTTGACACACAGTTGATGGGCACCTTCGGGCACAATTCCACTAATAACGTCTTTGGCGCGACTACCGCGTCCGGCGCGTGGGCCGGCGACCTGGCTTCACGCGTTACTTCAACGAATGCCGCCACAAGCATAATACCGACAACTTTGCCTGCGTCGACAAGCGTTACCAACTACGCGGTAAACCTGCCGGCTACAGGCACCGCCGGTCCGCTTGGAGCGCTTGGCTTTTTATTCGGCAAAGCTGGACGGAACCCGCTCCTTCTTGATTTGAGGCTTTCGGCTGGCGAGTCGGAAGGCCGCGTAAGGACTATATCAAGGCCGAGAATAACGACCATGGACAACAAAGAGGCCAAGATAGAGCAGGGCGAATCGATACCGTTTTCAACAACGTCTTCTTCAGGCACGTCCACGACATTTATTGACGCGAACTTGTCGCTTACCGTTACGCCGCACATAACGCCTGACGGAAGCGTGCTTATGAAGATAAAGGCGAGCAGAAACTCCATAGGCACGTTCAGGACGTCTTCAGGCGAGCCAAGCATCAATAAAAAAGAGTCGCAAACGGAAGTCCTTGTAAGAGACGGTGAAACTACGGTCATAGGCGGTATAATAGTGTCTGATAAGAGCGAGACGGAAAAGGGCATACCGTTTCTTAAAGACATACCGCTTATCGGCTGGTTTTTTAAGAGCAAGTCCGTGTCAGACAATCAGACGGAGCTTCTCATATTCATAACGCCGACAATAATGAAAGATAAGGTGCTTGGCTAATCATGTATGTTCTGTAAACGGCATTAAACTGCCGCTCTGAGATAAGATGGGTTTGTTATAAATGTATTGCCACCCCGCTGATAGTGCGGGGTGTTTTTTTTAAATGCAAATTTGTCGAAGTTTGCAAAGTTATTTTTTGGCCTCTGTCATGCGCGCGGAGGAGCGCTTGCGAATTCGAGCGCCTCTCAAAGCGCCGTTAAGGGTATCAGCAGTCAACAGTTTATTGAAAGTAGCCTCGCTTTATTTATGGCGGCGTATTATTTTTTGAATACTGTGCGGAAATGCTGGATTTCGCATACGCTAATATGTATAATGTTTTTCCGGTGAGCGCGGCAGTCGCGTTTACAAGTTGTTTTTGTCGGGGCGTGGCTCAGTCTGGTAGAGCACCGCGTTCGGGACGCGGGGGCCGGAGGTTCGAATCCTCTCGCCCCGACCATTTTTTATTTTAATAAACCAAGGGGATTATGTACTCTCCCTTGGTTTTTGTTTTTAGTTCTTTTTCTCTATGTTATGGCAAAACGCGCTTATTGGCGGAATATTTGTCGTGAAATGAGGCTTTTTATCTCGGGGCGGCTTATATTTTAAGACGTGTCACTCGTGATGCGCCGCGCTTTATTTAATTACCCGCCATAAATAGCCGGGATTGACGGCAAGAAATTTTCGTTTATACAGTTCGGTTTTA
>SCQA01000179.1 GCA_004298725.1 bacterium | reverse complement strand
CCGGTTACGCGGCTTGCAAAGCAGGCCGCGCCCAAAGTCCAATTACTGCGTTGTATTCATCGTGCTTTAAATGAGGCGCACATTTTTAATGATACGCCCCGCTTATTGACAATCAACGCCTTGCAGAGGCTATCTATTTTATATTGCCCAACATTGACAAAAAACCGTAATTAAACCTGACAACTGACGCGGCCTTTTAAAACGCTACTTCGTAAGCGCGGCAACTTCCGCCGCAAAATCAACGGCCTTCTTCTCAAGGCCTTCGCCGACTTTAAACCTTACGAAACGGCGCACCGAAATATTCTCGCCAAGCTTTGCCACAGCCTCTATAACGAGCTTTTCAATCGTCACGTCGGGGTTTTTAACAAACGGCTGCTCAAGAAGACATACATCCTTATAAAACTTCTCTACCTTGCCATCCACCATTTTTTTTATCACCTGCTCCGGCTTGCCGGACTCTTTGGCCTGAACAACGTATATCTGCCGTTCGTTTTCTATTACGCTTGCGGGTACCTCGCCCCTTGACACGAACTGAGGGCTTAGCGCGGCGATGTGCATTGATATGTCTTTCACAAGAGCGGCAAAACCGTCCGTCCTTGCAACGAAGTCGGTTTCGCAATTGACTTCAAGCAAGACGCCGACCTTTCCTCCCGCGTGAATGTACGCGTTGATAATGCCTTCAGAGGCAACCCTTGACGCCTTCTTCTGCGCCGCGGCAAGCCCCTTTTCACGCAAATACGTCAACGCCTTGTCAAAGTCGCCTTTTGTTTCAACAAGGGCCTTTTTGCAGTCAAGAAAGCCAGCGCCTGTCTTCTCTCTTAAATCTTTTACGGCTACGGCTGATATTTCCATTTTAAAACTCTCCAAGCGAGTTGTTTTTTGCCTTTGACTAAACAGCTGGCGTAACGGGCGCGGCAGGCGCGGATACCGGCGCCGCGACTACGGCAACCTGCGCCTTATCCTGCAACGCGGCGGCCTTGTCAGTTACAGCCTGACGACGTTCCGCGTATATGCCCTTGCCGTCAATGCAAGCGTCGGCAATAGACGACGCGAAGAGCTTAATGGCCCTTATGGCATCGTCGTTACCCGGTATAACGCAATCAACTTCGTCCGGGTCGCAGTTGGTGTCAACTATGGCCACTACTTTTATGCCGAGCCTTCTCGCCTCTTTTATGGCTATTGTTTCCTTTTTAGAGTCAATAACGAATATTGCCGAAGGAACGTTTGTCATTTCCTTTACGCCGCCAAGGTACTTGTCAAGACGTTCTCTTTCACGTTCGAACATAAGCAGTTCTTTCTTCGTGAAACGGGCGAATTCAGGGTTGGTCTTTATGCTTTCAAGCTCGTTCAGCTTGGCTATGCTCTTTTTTACGGTTGCGAAGTTAGTAAGAAAGCCGCCTATCCACCGACTGTTAATGTAATACATGCCGCACCTTTTGGCCTCTTCCGCGGTGGCGCTCTGCGCCTGCTTCTTAGTGCCTACGAAAAGGACGGTGCCGCCCCTTGACGTGATGTCTTTTATCTGGTCATGCGCTTCTTTGAAGAGCTTAACGGTCTGCTGAAGGTCAATTATGTAGATGTCGTTCCTTGCGCCGAAGATGTAAGTCTTCATCTTCGGGTTCCATCTCTTGGTCTGGTGTCCGAAGTGAACACCGGACTCAAGAAGCTGTTTCATTGTCAAATAAGCCATTTTTACCTCTCCTCTTTTTTGGTTTTTTTCTTCGGCGCAGGCAACAACACCGGACCTTTTTGCAAGGACCCCCGGCTTTAACCCCGCGCGTGTGAATTTAATCTGAAATTTGTATCATAACGCGCCGCGTGTTGCAAGAAAAAACGCAAACACGGCTTTGGAAGGGAATACCTGAAGTAAAAAACGCCGGAATATTCGGAATGGAGGAATAGGATAGCGTAGTAGGGCGGGCAGTGCCCGCTCTACGAGACTAAATGGAAAAGCACCTAAACATTTATTCTGGAGAACAATAGAATGACGGAGTGTGGCGTACTTAGCTTCTACGATAGAGCTACGAAGAACGGGAATAATGCGGTAGCCGGGCTTTTTCCACCGCTAAAGAGCAATAACGTAAACTTGCCGCATCCGGTATTTCAAGTTTTCGCCGGGTAGCCCGTTAAACAATGCCCGTTCTCAAAAAAATTCAACAGCTCAGGGTTGGCTGTTACCAGCGGCACATAGCCGTTGTCCATCTTTACTACAAGCTTTAACTGCAACGCGCGTTCCTTAGTCTCTTCAGTTGCGGATAAATCTCCTGTAACGGCAAATAAGGCTTGCTCATAGCCGATGAATTGTATCTCGCGTGTACCCGGTAAGGCTCGCGTGTCTAACAGCATGTATTGATCTTCAGCTATCTTTGTAAGCGCCAGCATGGGCGGGGCCAAATCGTCTGATTGCCACGTTAAACGCCATGCGTCCACCTCCTTTTTTAGCGCTCTCATTACTTCAAGGTTTTCAAGCGACTCGCTCTCGTAATCAGCCATAAAATGATATGCTATCTTTAGAATATCAGCGTGTTGAGGAAATACCTCGCCATATTCCTCCATGGGCCTGACGTTACGTATCCCGAACTCTTCCGGTTTATTGAAGTACGGGCTGAACCTTGAAATGCCGAGGTGAGAGATACCTATCGGCGGATGCAAATGTCTTATCAAAGGCGCTAAATCCAACATCTGCGTATATTCCAGAATTTCATCAAGAGGGAAGCCCCAGAGGATATTCCAATGAACCGTCAAATCAACTGAACGGGCATACCGCAATAATCTAAGGTTCTGACCGGCCGTAACGCCTTTACGCATACGTTGTAGCATTGACGTAGATAACGATTCAATGCCCGGCTGAATGACTTCAACGCCGGCATTCTTCAATGCAATAATCTTCGATAGTGAAAGGTTCGCCTTCTGCTCGTAAAATATATGTGCCGACGGTATGGCGCTTTTTAATTTCGGCAACAACGCATCGAAATATGAATACGGCATTATATTGTCCATCATACAAATCTTTCTGGAAGGATGCTCAACTAATAATTTTTTCAATTCAGAAAGCACCAAATCCGGCGACTTCTCCCTGAACTCGATAGTCGCACCGTTGATGCCGCAAAATGTGCATTGCTTCTTCTGCCCCCACCAACAACCGCGACTGGCCTCGTAAGGAAGCCACAACGAACCGCGCATCTTCTCACTATTTGGTATCAAGGCATCGAACTGCTCGTAAAACTCCGTAAAAACAGGCGCCGGTATTTTGTTAAGGTCGACGCATGGCTCACCGATTATGATCTGCTCCTTAGGACGCGCGCCGGATAAAACTTGCTTTATAACACGAGGAAAAACCGCCTCGCTTTCACCTGAAAAGATATAATCAATTCCGCAATTTAGGGACGCGATGCCTACTGCCATTTCTCCTTCACAATTTGCCCCGCCTATCATAGTAACCGTTTCAGGACTACATTTTTTAACCCGCTTGAGGATAGCCGCGCTTGACGAGGTTTGCTCAAATGAAGTCGTACAGCATACTATTTTATAACCCTTCCGAATTACCGCCTTCGCGACTTCATCTGCAAAATAACCGGCATGCGATTCCAACTCTTCAAATGTGGGCGCGTCTATTTTGGTTTTAAAATCACTTACTATCCGCCGCGAACTGTTAACATTAGACGTCTCGTCAAGTTGAAGACCGAGCGGAGGCAAACCGTAAGCGGTTGCTGAAAAGAAACGCTCACCTAAGAGACCGGATGTCGGGCCATAACATATTTCAGAGTAATTCCCGTCGCCTATTATAGAAGCAAGAAAAAGATTAGCGTAGAACACGCTGACACGCACACCGTGTTCCAACGCGCAAGCCTGAAGAATATGCGCAGAAAGGGCCGGACGGTCAAGACCGAAAAAAGGCGGAACAACAATGAGAACGTCTCCGTTGCTCAGTAATTTGTCGAAATCCGGTTTTGAGCCGCCGTTATGCATTCCATGCTCCTCACTAAAATAAGCATTTATCGCCCTCCACGCAACGAGAAACCCGGCTGATTCAGGCTTTAAATTAAATAACAAAGTGCAACGCTTGAAAAAGCCAAAAAATACTGCTTTAGATAGAACTTGCTTCTCCCTTAGTTGCACTTTGTCATTAACTGCCTGCAATTTTCTAAAAACGGATTCTTATTGAAACGCCCACACCGCGAGCGCCCACGCCTTTTTTCGGCTCTTTCGCCTTAGCGAGAAGCTCTTTCAAATCCTTTTTCATCTGCGTGTTAAGAACCAGCCCCTCTTCCTTCAAAACAGCCGCAGGGTTCTTGAGAAATTTTGCGCGTAATTCAGCGTCCTTATTCAATCTTTTTTCCAAATCGCTTAAATCTACCATGCGCTACCTCCTTGATGAGACGGTTTTTATACAACTCGGCAAACAAACTTCATTACGCACCTTCAAAAAGAACAAAAACCTGTCGCCTTCCGAACTAACACCCCGTTGTTCCCGATACCTGCAAGCCGGGGAAATTATTCTTATCAAAGCCCAAGAGCGTAAGACAATACGAAGGGTCGGTCTGTAATATTTCATAATAAAGCTTTATCGCGGCTGAAATTTCAACACGCCAGAAATCGCAATGCGGCGAATACGGCATTAACTTATCCTTTCCGTAAACAACCGTGTCGGCATAACACGCGCCGCCGCACAAATACCTTGCCCAGCACTCCCTGCAACCCTTGCGTGTATCCACGTCGGCGGCCTCGCGCCCGAGGTAAACCTGCCGTTTGTCATTGTCCGCGCCTTTACTGACGTTTCCCAAACCATAACCGTTTAGCCCCAGATGGCGGAAACACGGATAAATATCGCCGTTAGAAGCAACGCCAAGATAGGTTCCGGCCACGCCGCAAAACCTCGTAACCGGATACGGCAACATCAAACGACGGATTATCTTTGTTACTGGCTGATAATCGACCACCGGGCATCCGGCTTTCAAATCATCAAGTATGTCGGCGCATATAAAAGCAAGGTCTTCCCTGTAATAATCCAATTCTTTTTTTCCGGCAGGCGCTCCGCCTGTTTCCAACGTACCCCCGACCTTTATGGTAAGATAATGCCTTAACCCCATTTCTTTTGCCCATTTCCACAGGTCTGTAAGCCGCGTTCCGCTGGAAACGACTGTATTAACGGCTAACCTTTCCGGCATAACCGCCAGCAGTAGCTTTATGCCGCGTTCGGTTTTGCTGTAAGTTCCGGCCTCAAAGCGCCCGATACGGAATTTGTCGTGTATCCGCTCGGGGCCGTCGCAGCTTACCCTGATGTTAAACGGATTATCCCTGAAAAAAGCCTGCGCCTCGTTGTCAACAAGCGTGGCATTTGTAGTCAAATCGTAAGAGATATTTTTACCAAGTCGCTTTGCGCGCTCTCCTGCTTCTTTGACGATTTTTTTAAGCAACTTGAAATTCAAAAGCGGCTCGCCTGAACCGAAATGCAAAGTGATTGCTTCCGCGTCCATGCTTTCCTTGAAAATAAAATCAAGCGCAATAAGCATCGTGTCTTCACTCATTGGGCCTGTACGCGATTTAATGTCTTTTTCAAAGCAATAATTGCATTGCAAATTACAATCGCCGGATATATCCAGCGAAATATCAGTAACCGCGGGCAAGTACGGCTTGGCCCCCTGCGCGCGCGTTACAGGCTTACTCGCCGTAAGCATATCCTCTTCAATAAGCCACTTTGCGGCAGAGGCGGTCATTTTACCGCCCCCAAGGGCTGAATTAATATCCACCCTTATATTTTCAGGGACTTCGATAATAAGAGTGCGTTCGATGTCATAAAAAAAAACGCATACTCCTTTACCGTTCAAAAAAGTATGCGCCGGCCTCAGCCTCAAACCGTTATTTTCATTCTTTAAAGCGTCTTTTATCATGTCTGCAATACGCCGCGTTATTCCATTGCCGCCGTATTTCCTCCTTCACCGCCGTCTTCTATCCATTCCACTATCTTTTGCGAGACTAATCCGTAGAGCTTATGCGAATCGTCGCCGTCAAAATGGTTGTAAACCGCTATAGCCGTTTCGCTCTCGGCGCGAAGGGCCGTGCAATCGTCTTTGTTAAAACGGTCCACCATTGCGGAACACCCGCCGCCGCACAAGTGCCGCGTCCAGCACGTCGCGCATTCTTTCCGGTTTTCCATGCTGAATTTCCGCAAAAAACCCTTTTGCGCCGAACCGGCAACGCCGTTCCAGATGTCGCCAAGTTTCGACTGCGCGCGCCCCACGTGCAAGGCGCACGGGTATATTTCGCCATTTCCGGATATTCCGAACATGCGCTCTCCGGCAGGGCAAAAATAACTGCGCCGTGTCTTCGTAAGTAGCTGTACTATCCTCGCGGACAGCCTGTAATCCTTAGGCCTTTGTAAAGCCGTAAGGCTTTCAATGTAATGGTCCGCGAGGTCTTCAAGGTCGCTTATATACGTATCGTATTCCTCACCCTCCACGCCAAGCGCGTCGCCTTCGGTTAGCCTCACGCGCTCGGCCTTGTACTGGTGCACGCCCATGTTATCCAAATGCCCTATCGCTTCCTTTAAGGTAAAACCCTTTCTTACCACCGAACTGCCGATTAGAAAAACACCGGCCTTTGTACGCAAATATTTAAGATTATCCTCAATATCGCGGTAACTGCCCCTGCCGTTAACGTACGCGCGCACTTCGTCATGCGACTTCTCGTTGCCGTCTATTGACAGATATACCGTAAAGCGATGGCTGTCCATGAAATCCGCGACATGCCTGCCAAGAAGCGTGCCGTTTGTAGTGATATGAAATTCCACGGCTTTAATTTTAGCCTTAGCGGCTATGACGATATTTTTAATCGCATCGAAGTTGATAAGCGGCTCGCCGCCGTAGAAATGAAACGCGTATGTATCGAAGTCGGGGAATTTTTCAAAGACCTTTTCCACAAGTTCGCGGCCCTTGTCAGCGGGCAGTAATGAATCGGGTTCTTCGGCGTAATCAAAAGAACCTTTATTCACGTAACAGTATGAACAGGTAAGGTTGCACTTCTGCGAGACATTAACCATGAATGTCGCGTAGCCGGACTTAACAGGCAGGCCCGCTTTTACAGGCTTGTCTCCTTCCATAAGCAGAAAACGGCTTGAAAAAAGCGCATTGACGCGTTCATGCGCCAGCGTTACGTCTTTTCCGTCCGCGACAAGTTTTTGAATTATTACATCGGCGCTTACCCCGCCAGCCGACAAATCGAGTATCTTTTTATCAAGAATGCAAGAGTCTTTGACAGTAAGGGCATTGACGTCAAACAACAGCCAGCGCCCTCCCGCCTTAAAAAAATGATGCTCCGCCGGATACAACAAAAGATTGCCGAGATGTGTTTTCATATGCGTATTACCATTTACCCCGCAAAAAATACCGTTAATAAAAAAATAGCATGGCCTGCGGGCGAGCAAGTTTACCCGAAGAAAAACGGCATACAGCAGGAATTTAAAACAATGAACAAAAACCCGCCGGCAAACCGCAACTTCATGGACAGAAACTATAGGTTATTTTGCTGAATTGATGAGATCGGAAGA
>SCQA01000178.1 GCA_004298725.1 bacterium | reverse complement strand
CGATGTTACACGGAAATCATTATTGTAGATAAAGCCCACGCTTCCGGCAACTGCACCTGTCCATGTTGCGCCGGTAAGCAGAGAGCCATCAAAAGCATAATTTATAGCCTGACCATTTCCGGCAGTAATGGATGAGAGAGAGCCTGTAGCTGAATAGGCATAGTTGATAGTTGCCCCGGCCCCAGCGCCTGCGCCTGCCCCGGCCCCAGCCCCTCCAGCAAGCGGCGTGGGAATAACAGAGCTAAGCCTGCCGCCTGCGTCATAAATAAAATCTATGGCGCTTGCATCAGGACGCGTTATCTTAACAAGGTCTTTGTCAAGATTGTAAGCGTATGTGGTTGTGGTTGCGGCACCGCCTGTGAGCGACGGCGGGGAATACGCCTCAACAAGGTCAACCGGCGTAAACGTAAACGCATGGCCGGGCCTTGAAGGCGGGGTTACCGAGGTTACATTGCCGTTGGCGTCATACATGAAGTTTATCACACGGCCATCCGCAAGGGTTTTGCCGGTAACGCGTCCGGCAGGGTCGTAGGCAAAAAGGTATCTACTAACCTTATAGCCTTTATTCCTTACCCTTATTAAACTCATCAACAGTTTTTCTAATCTCTAACATCATGTCTTTCACTGAAAAAGACTGACGTTCATCATTTGGGAAAAAATATGCTGAATTTTTTATGCTCATTTTCTGCTTCAATTGTTCAATAATGTTTACTTCCGTGTTGGTTATCACGCTTGACGTTCCATCACCTCTAATCGGTATCGGTATCCCTGTGTGGAATTCACGCAACCATCCTCTCGAATAGTCTAACCGATGCATATAAACAAGTGTGCAATTAACGCCGAAAACATCCTGCCCGTCTGCGATGCGCAGAGACAGAACTGAATATGTTTTTTCGTTTATAATATTGTATTTCTTACTGTCAAAGCTACTTTCCTTAAAATCTTCAATATTAATATTATATGCTTTGAATTTTGCTAAATCGACAGTCACCATAGCAATGTATTTTTCTGAGCCGTTTGAGTAGCCCGCCACTTCGTTCGTGCGCTTTTCAACAACATTGTTTGCGCCAATTTGACCGAAAATAATATCATGAAGTTCGTTTACCACTTGCTTATACGGCGACATAAGTAAAAAAATTACGCTTGTGGCCGGATACCCGCTATTTGAGACTAAGACTTTTTCCATCTTTTTGAATGGAATATCATTGTCATAGTCATGATTTTTTTTCTTATACGCTAATCCATCCATGTATTGATACGCAAAAACATCCATAAAAAATCCCCTAGATATTAAAATAAAGAGAGCTACGCCTATAATGAGTGTTAACCTCCTCATGGGCACCGTGCCCTGTTGTTCTTTTCATACCTTTCGAGAACTTGTAGGTCAGCCATGAATGCGCCGTATAAAGCAGACACTGAAGGAAACGCATCATCTAATATGTGTTCTAATGTTATAGTACCATCCCATGTTTTATAGCCATGCCCGCCTGCAAACGGGTCTTCTGTGGCATGAAGAGCGGCGCCTAAACCAATTAAATCACCTTTAGCTAATTGTTCATTGACAAATTTTTCGTTTCCTTTTATAGCCTCCTCAACAGTTTGTTTCGGCGTCGCCATACCATGCTGGTTGGCATTTTCTGGTTTTTGTGAACCTTTAGTAAAATCTGCGCCAAAATTAGCCCCTGCTGTAAATGCCGCCGTATACAGGTCATAACCCGAAGCAACCATAGCAGAAAAAGTAATCAAACTATGCCATGGACCTATAAACAACCCCCGTACATCCACAAAATTCACCGGATCATTTGCCGTGTACCCGTAAAGATTCGTATCCCCGCCGTTGAACCCTATCGGGTCTTTCGTTGTCCATCTGCCAGTTTCGGCGTCGTAGTCTCTTGCTCCGAAGCGGGTTAACTTGGTCTGCTGGTCATACAGCCCGCCTGCGAAGCCGAAGGGTTGCCAGCCCGGGTTGGTGTCAAGTATCACGTTGCCGAATAAAGCTACCCCCGTCGTCAAGACAAAAAAGAAGGCTGTATTTGGTGTAGATAAGCCTGCGTTGGTTTCGTCTCCACGTCTTCTTTCCTGAGCCTTTGTCCCTCGAAGTATACCTCCTGAGGCGTCCGGTAGCCGAGGGACTCGTGGAGCCTCTCGGTATTGTAAAAATGGAAATAGCCGGCG
>SCQA01000177.1 GCA_004298725.1 bacterium | reverse complement strand
CCATCGCGCCGACGAATTGATGAACGAAGTGCGAATTAAAGATGCGCGCATGAACATGGTACATCTGCACGTTCTGCAAAACCGTTATTTTGACGGCCTTGTTGACCTTGAAACTACAATTGATGAAATTTCAAGAAATTCAGCAGGCCCAATGACGGCTAACTTGTAAACATTACGCCCCGTGATGCATATGATTTTTTAAAGGAACCATTGCTCATTTAAAGGACATATAAAAAATGACACTGCATACAATATCAGCTGAAGAATACTGGAAAGAATATCTGCAGAGACTCGGCAAGTTAAATATGTCGCTTATAGAATGCCTGCCCGACTTTATGGTCATATCCCCAGCCAAAACCGGCACCACTTGGCTTAGCGACAACCTCAAGTGTCATCCTGAACTTTTTATAGCGCGGGTAAAAGAGGTTCGTTACTTCTGCGCGCAATGGAAGTTATATGACATAAACTGGTATTTAAAACATTTTTTGGAAGGCGTTGGGCGCAAAAAGGGCGATGTTTCTCCGACTTACGCAATACTGCCGTCCATGCACATAAAACTATTAAAAGCGTTAAAGCCCAACCTTAAACTGATATTCCTGATGAGAGACCCAATAAGCAGGGCATGGTCACACGTAAAGCACAATTTTAAATACCGCGAATTTAATTTTAAAAATTACAATGGAAATTTCAAATCAATCGCGGACAATATGTTCATTGATAATTTTACACATGGTTTTCCGTCTTGTTTTAACGATTATCTGGGCGCGTTAAAGCGCTGGCTTTCTTTTTTCCCAAAAGAACAAATATACGTAGGGTTTTACGAAACCATAAAAAACAATCCCGTTCATTTGCTTAGTGATATTTGCCAGCATTTAGGCGTAAACAACAATGAAAATTGGTCCGCCTTTCCCGTTTCAAAGATTTCCTTTAAAGGATTGGACGAAGAAATACCGCTTAAAATCAAAGCGCTTCTTAGAAACCTTTACAGAAGAAAAACACTGGAGCTCGCAACATTTTTGAAAGCAAACTTCAATATCTCCTTGCCTGCCGAATGGGATAACACGCTTTTGGGCGAAGAAACAGGGCCGTTTGTAGTGTCGCAAAACCGTAAAGGGCACGATATATGGGCGTCTGAAGGAAGGTTCTACGCGCTTCGGCGCGAAACAAAAGACGTGAACCGCGCTATTGAAATAACGCCGGAATCGTTAAAAACATGCGCTAAAATCAGCGGCAATTCATTCTTTGAAACAACAAGCCTTGTAGATGAATCCATTTGCCAAAACGATAAAACTTGTTCTAAAGATAGCGGAAAAGATACAATTACCTATGAAGACCGCCGGTTGGCGGGCGCAATGGATGAACTGTTTGAAGCCATTTCCGAAAGCAGTCAAAACCATGTAATTGAACTTGTCTGCGCTATAGACAACTACAACATCATATGGCGCAACGCAAAGTTTTATGGTGTGCCGCAATCTCTCGGAAGTATTGATTTGCACAAAGACTTCTCGCTTTACGAAAGCCAAATGCTTGCCGGCAACTCCTTAGAAGAAGTCAAACGTATGATTGAAGCAAAAATGCCGCGGATAACTGAAAACGTTTATTGATGATACAGATTAAAAATAAACCTTCTTTAAATTTTGTTGTGAACGCGCAAGGCCAGTTGCCGCCAGCATCAAAAAGATTATTTACGGCATGAGAAAAATATATTAGCGTAATTGCATGAACAACCTGCAAGCAATTCTTGCCACTGCTCCATCGGCGAACAAATTACCGAACCGGAATCGTTTATTAGTCAAAAGAAATATTGACCGGTTTCTCGCCTCATGAGATAAGTAATTGGCGACAAAAAGGCATGCTTTTTACATGCGTATCCTCTGCCGACGAATAATTCCGCATCGGGGTAGTCTCAACTAAGGACAATCCGGAGAGAACAAAATGAATATACAAGGAAACCAGATTGAATCGCTTGAACAGAAGGCTGTGCTTACGGCCCTTGCGTCTTTTGTAGCCCGTTCGGGGTGCATGTTTCTTGAATTAGGTTCATGGGCAGGCGACTCGACTGTAGTCCTCGGCAAAATTGCCAAGGCAAACAACGGCCTGCTCTATTGCATAGACTCGTGGAAGGGCACTACCGGCACCTATCTTGAGAATATAGCCCGCAACCATGACATCTTCTCTTATTTTTGGGAGCGGATAAAAAACGAAGGCCTTGAAGACGTCGTAATACCTATACGCGCCAAGACCGACGCCGCCTTTGAAGTGTTGAAAAAAGAATCCTTTGATTTCATCTTTATAGACGCCGACCACAGTTACAATGCCGTGATAAAAGACATAGAACATTACGCGCCGCTTGTAAAAAAAGGCAGCATACTCTGCGGCCACGATTGCGAAGGCCGAATTTCGGATTACGACATTAATTTTCTCGAAGCCGGCAAGTATATGGACAGCTCAGAAAGCGTACACTGCGGCGTTGTCCTTGGAGTCGGCAGAAAATTTAAAAATTATTCTATAAATCACGCTATTTGGAGCGTTAAATCGACCGGCAACAAGGGCTGGGCGCCGACTGATATTGACTTTTCGGGGCTTGTACAAAAACGCCAATTTCCTCCCGGGCCGGTATGCTCCACCAAAAGCTTTCATGTATTCCGGTACGGACGAAATGTTTATGCCCTGCCTAAGAACGCCGGCAATAACGATATAACTGACGAAGGGGTGCGTAACGGCGCAGTAGCGGTTGCAAAAACAGTTGCAGAGCTTGAAAAGCTAATCAAAGAAAAAGCTGATTATACTCCTTCGCCTGTCTATCTTGAGTCTTACATGGCATACAATATCATCTGGTATAAAAACCGCGCGTACGCTTTTGCGCAGTCAATAGGAAGCCTTGACATCACGCAGGCAACCAAAAACGATTTGCAAATGTACACCGCCGACAATAGGTGCATAATTACCGATTCTTTATACGAAGCAAAGTTCAAGCTGGCACAGATGCACTGCGAACAGCTGGAAAATAAGCTGAAAGGCCTTCAACCGGCTCCGCAGACAGACCACCCGGCATTGCTTGAATCTTATAACGGTTATAATATCATCTGGTATAAAAACCGCGCATACGCCTTTGCACAGTCGATAGGAAGCCTTGACATCGCTCAGGCAACCGAAGACGATTTGCAAAAATACACCGCCGACAACAGATGTGTAATTACAGGGTCATTAAATGAAGCCAAGTTACGGCTGGCGGAAATACAGTGCGAAGAGCTTAAAAATAAACTGAAAGGCCTTCAACCGGCTCCGCAAACAAAGAAACCAGTGCTGATAGAATCTTACAACAGCTACAATATCGTTGGGTATAATGGCCGTTACTATGCTTTTGCCCAATCCATCGGACATTTAGACATAACATCGGCAAGTAAAAGTAAAATAGAAAAGTATGTTAAAAATAAACAATGCGTGATTGCATCATCTTCTTTAGAGGTAAAATTGCGTATTGCGGAGCTTAACTGTGAAAAGCTGGAAAGCGAGCTTGGGGAAATAAAAACAAGGGCGTAAGGAAATTTAACGGTTCACGGCGAATTCCGCAAAGAGCATGAAAGTACGCAGAATCAACTTCCATGCAACGCGGCAATCAGGCGATTGCCTGTTTTTGTAAAAGAAAAATCACCCTTCTTTATATGGCGGTTAAGCCATGTTCATTTTATACGCGTCGCAAACACTAATTTTTGCCGCCTCAGTGCGATTTGCAAAAACGTTGCACACACAGGCAGTATTGACATATTATTTATTCAGGCTGGCCAGTATCCGGGCCTCGACCTCTTTAACGGTTTTACCTTTAAAACATACGCCCGGTTCGGTCTGCCCTGTATCCGCCTTCTCAAAATCAAACGGATAGCCGTGCTTAATGCCGAAAAAACCGCTTCCGGCTTTTATAATGTTATACCCGTTAAAACCGTCGTTTAGCATGTGCATAGCTATTGGGTAATTCTTTTCCAGCCCGGAAACTCCTGTTGAGTCTAAAACAAAGTGTTCTTTTTGCGTTGGCTTTAAACGCTTGCCGACCTTATCTACGAAAGCGCCTAAGCCTTCCGTGCGAAGCACCTCAATTGACCTGCTTAAATACCGGGAAACCCGCGCCTGAATACTTAGGTACTCCTGAAACTGACCCGTTGTTTTAGTAGCCAGTACCCCGTCGGCAAATGTAGCGGCGCTTATCTGCCCCGTATCTTCGGTGCCGTAAAACTCGTTGCCGAATCTGAATACAATGCGCCGCTTGTCGTCGTACTCTTTGCGTTCCGCCTGCAATGCTCCGTTGTTAATTGCCGAAGATGCCTGAACGTCCGCGGTCTGGAATTCATCGGCGTCCGGGCGGGCGCTCTTTTCAGCGCCTTTGCCGGACTTTACGTCCTCAACGACCTTTTTCGCGTAATCGCTCAAGTCAAAACCGTTTTTCTGAAGCTCAAGCACTATCCTCTTAAAGCGGTCCTGCCTTACATGCTCGTCGATATACGGCTCCTCGCTATACCATAAGTTGCTCGGTATTACGCTTGGATATTTGTCATATAGCCCTTTTTTATCGGTACGGAAGTGTATACCATGTTTTTCCGGCTCGTCCCAATAGACGCTTCCTATGAACAGCACCAGCGGATTTATGCTTGCCACCCGGCCTATATGCGCCTTGCAAGCTATAATCTCCGTGATTGTCTGCTCAATGTCTTCATCTGTTTCACCCGGCACGCCTATCACGGTATTGACCTCTGTGTAAATACCTGCTTCATGGCAGTCTTTAAGATTAGCGGCTATGACTTGCCGCTGATACCCCTTCTTTTGAAGGCGCAAGGTGTTCTCAGCCCATGCGTCAACGCCGAACCTGAGAGAAATAAAACCGGCGGTCTTCAGCCGATCGAAAAACGACCTGTCTATGCTTTTATGTATTCTCAACTGCCCGGAAAGGCGTATCTTCAGTTTACGCCTGATTATTTCATCGCATATATCAAGCAGATTCTCCACGCTTCCGTTCAAGTCGCTTTCGTTGAACATGAAAAGGTCGCAACCGTTGTCCGCAAGCCATTCAAATTCGTCAACCACCAATTTCGGCGAGCGATGGCGCCAGAAAAGCCGCTCCGCGCAAAAGTTGCACCTCGACCATCTGCAACCCCTGCTTGCAATAATCGGCGTAAGCCGGTAATGATTATGATTTCTGTAAAGGTCAAGGCTTTTAACCCAGTCATATTTAATCATTTGCAAAGAATCAAGATCCTGCGGCGCTTCGCCGGGTTTAAAAACGTAATCAGGCGAGTCAAACCGTGAAAAAACGCCGTTTTGATTCGTCGGGCGCTCGCCGGCGGCAAGCTTTTTCACCAGCGGCCCTATGACAAGGTCGGCTTCGCCGATAATCATGTAGTCTGATTCAGGGAACACCCGCCGCCCGATGCTCGGTTGATAGCATGAATATCCGCCGACAAGTATCAATGTGTCGGGCAAAGCTTTTTTAACGCCTTTAACAATCTCTCTGGCAAACGCAAGGTTGCAGGCCTGAAGAGACAGAGCCAGTATCTTTGGCGCGGCCTTTACAAGCTTTGACACAATATCCTCAATCTCCGGCTGAAAATAATCCACAAGCTTGGCTTTAGTCCATTCCTCGCAATATTCGGCAAGCCACGGATCTTCAGGCACCTCGTAGCCGTTATTGGCTATGATATGGTCAGGCGCGTCAAAAAGCCTGTACATGTGAAACCTGTGATATAGAATTATGTCAAGGTCAACCGTTTGAAACTTTATGCCGGTTTCCTTAAGCGCGTTATGCACGTACGCAAGCCCGTTAGGCATAAGCGCCATGTTGCGGGACGGGCAATCTATAAGTATAAGGTCCTGGCCGGGCTGAAACTCTATGTCAGGTATGTCAATCGGGTAAATGCTGTCAACAAACGGCTTCCACGCGCGGGGAGGGATCTCGTCAAACGCGATACTCTTCAAAAGCCCGGGGTCAAGCGCCTCGATTCCGGCGCCGAGCTTTTGGCGCATGCGGTTTAGCCGTATTGCCAGCGTTTCGCACAAAAAAACCGTCTCAATTTCCGCCGGAAGCTTATCCGGCGTTGTCACAGGCAAGCCCTTGAAACCAGCCTGCCCATGCTCCGGCGCATCGTCAATAATACATTTCACGTTTGACAACAAACCCGGCAGTTGGTCAAGTAGCGAGGTAAGGAACCTGCCAATGCCATAGAGCGCAAGGCCCGGCTTGTCCGATAAAAACTCGGCAATAAGCTCAAAACATCTCGCCTCTTCCTCAGAACCGTCAAACGAAAAACAACGGTTTGGGCTGAAAAACATCCTCGTTGCCTTTACGGTTACTGCTCCGTCTTTGCCTTTCAACGTAATATTTGCTGTAACCGGATCCATTTGTCTATTTCCCGAATTTTAAGGTTAGGCGCTACAAAAACCGTTTAAAAAAAATAGCGCCTGAACGAATATCAAGTAAATATATTATAAAAGTAGCTTGTCATATGGCGCGGAATACGTAAATTGAAGGTGCCTGCCGTCCCTGTGAAAGAACCTTCCGTTCGGCCCTCCGGCCGGATGAGACAACAATACAAGCGCCATTGAAACGACGGCAAACGGGCTGTACGGCGAACCTTGATTCATTTCCGTCCTTGCTTCGCTTGGATCAAGCGCGTTCATCTGAATGTCAACACCCGGGTATCCGGTAGCATATTCACCGGCCATTGAGGCTGAAAGGTTGTTTAAGGCCGCTTTTGACACATTGTACGGCCCCACGCCGTGGGTAAACGCCCAACCGGCCTCAGACGTTATAAAAAGAACCCTTACCGCCCTGCCAGCCGCCATCTGCGGAAAAAGTTCTTTAGTCAACAGCCACGGGGCGGTTACGTTAGTTCGCATAAGGCTGTCCCAGTAATCTAATGTTTCTGTCTGTAACGACCCGCGCGGCGGCAGGGCCGCGCTGTTTACAAGGCCGTAAAGGCTTGGCGTAATACGCTGTATCTCGTCGCGCAGGTTTTTAATGCCGTTTATATCCGTAACGTCGCATACAACGGCATGGCAGTTATTAGTAGGAATATCAAGTTGACGCATGCTTTCAATGCTTTTTTGAAGCTGAAGCTTCCTTCTGCCGCACAAAAAAACCGTGCCGCCTGCCGCGGCAAGCGCGGACGACATTGCCATTCCGTAACCGGTGCCTGCGCCGGTTATAAGAAAACTTCTGCCCTTTAATTCTGCCCACCGCTCAGGCGGAAGGCCGAAGCGGTGTTCTTTCCATTTAGCCGGCTCAACATAAGGCGTTACGCCCGGCGTTACCGTTACGCTCATCGGTATTATCCTAAGCAACCTGAGACAAAATTTAGCGGCCTTAAACATTCGTAAGAATTTCTTACGGATTACGATACGCAAAAGCTATCGGATAATTAAACTTCCACATCAACTTAAACTCGCCCGGGGCTGACATCTCCCTTAAGTGGCGTAGCGTACTTAAACCTTGCATGGCCGCTATAATAACCACATCAGGCGAAGGAGACACGAATGCAAAATCTGCCGCCGGATATTCCTGAAGGCCAAAGGAATTGATCACCTTTGATTGCGCGAAGCGGTGCGACATGCCGACTATATTAAGCCACTTCTACGAGAAGTTTACATCTGGCCACCTCTCTGGATACACGAAATACCTGACTATCTATCACTGTCTTCTCCTTATGTCTTTCTTGTGGATTTATTTTGCGGCTACATCCGGCATAATTTTCTTTGCAACGACCTTTACGCGCTCGACCAAAGATTTTCTAAGCATTTCAATAAAAACCCTCTCCTTAAGCCTGTTAAGACTTTTCTTAATAAAACATGGGGCGGCGTATTTGCCCTTATGTGCCTTTTCAATACTGAACCCAACTTCGCCTATGCGTATGGCAAAGTATTCTTCAGCCGCCCTGATAAAATTATAACCGTAAAAGTTCTGAAATAAAAGCTGAGGATTTATGCGCTCTTTTATTTCATTTATATCATGGCTTACGAAGGCGAACCTGTATTTGCCTTTTTCAAAAGACCCTATGTCAAGCGGCCCCTGCCATGAAGGTATGGCATACAACATGTCCCTGCCGTTGTCTTTGACCAGATAAATGTTGAACTCATGGAATTGGTCTATTACCGGATAACCGCCGCTTGCAATATGCGCCATGCTCTTTTCGCATGTTGTAACAGGAACAGAAGCAGACGCGCCAGACGGCACGGCGTAAGACATGGCATAAGTTATAGCCCCGAGGCTTTTTTCATCGAAGTGGTAGCAAGGATACATGAAGTTAAGCGTATTATTCTGATTTTTCAGGTTAATACATACAAAGTCCTCTTTGCAATCCAAAAATGCGTCCACAACCTTCGGGTCAAACACGGTGCCGGACATATCCGTTATTGATTTGTACACCTCGCTAAAAAGCATGGCCTTCCTTGATGAATCCCTAATATTTATCATATCGTCAAATTTATGCGCAACCGCGATTATGCGGGCTTCAATGGGTATGACTTCGCCCTTTACACCCTGCGGTCCGTTTCCATCATAATGCTCGCGAAACATCGCGCACGCATTTCTGACGGTTTGCGCGGGATCATCGGACATGTCGCGGAAGAATTCATTGCCTATGGCCGCCTCAGCGCGCGCGCCGAAGGCGTTTACCCTTGACAATTCCAATATCTTGCCCATGTCGCAAAAAAGCCCGGCAACGTAGAGCGCTTCGTTCTTTTCTTGCGGAAGACCAAGTTTTTTCCCAACAACGGCGGCATATGAGGCTATTGCATAAATGCGTGAATAGCCGTAGCCGAAACACCGCGTTTCAAGCTGATCATAAAACTTCGCAAGGTGATAAAAAGGTTTTTTGTCCCATTTACTGGCCGGCAGAGGCGGAATAAAAACATCGGTTGATTTCTCAGGGGTTGTAGGCGTAAGCTGGTCGTTGCCGTTACCCTCAATAGTACCTATGCTCAAATCCTTGACAAGGCTTACCGGTTGAAGCCTTAGACGAAGCCGCCTTATTTCAGGGTTTTCCACAAGAGGAAGCAACCGTTTTGTCTCAAGCACCTTCATGGCCGTGGTGGAAACGCCTTTGCCGTCATGCGGCCCGGAATAATTATCAATGCCTGAATTACCGGGATGCGGCGTATGATAGAGAAGCTCAAAATGGCTCCATAACTCTTTTTTGCCGGCAAGCTCCATTCTAAGGCTCATCTCGTATGGCCCGGCAATATAGCCGGTATAATCCTCGTGCTCATCCCATCCGCCTATCCGTATAAGGTCTTCCCTGCGCGCGCAGAAACACGCGCCGTAATTCCTGCAATGTATAAGCGACGGGTCGGCAAGAAGCCCTGAATGAAAGTTTCGCATGGCAACGGGCACGCCGTTTTTCATGTTTACGGCGGAAGGTATTATTTCTTTTGGATTTGGATATTTAAACGGATAAAAAGATTTATCAGCGGTTCTTATTTCTTCCATATAAAGTATACGCTCGGGCGTATCTTTAAACTCTTTGATAATTGTATCAACGAGAGTAGGGTTGACTATGGCGTCCGAGTCCATAAAAACAATAATATCGCCGGTTGTATGAAGTATGCCGAGGTTGTTTATCCAGTGTTTTCTAAAAATCTCGCCTTTTGGCCGGGCCATGACAAGCCATGTGTCAATCGGGGACGGAAGACCGGCGTCTTCATAGCGCTTTATAAGGTCAGAAAGCCTTGTCGGCTGGCGGTCGTAATATTCTATCCAAAATATCTCATAACGGCTTCTGTCAACCAACTGGTTGTTTAGATACTCAAGCGTGTGAAAACTTTCCCTGCAACCCCAGTCCATAAGCACAAAGCTTACTTCCGGAGTATTCTGCAACTTGTTTTTTCTGACAAATCTCATCATGTTTTAACCGTATTACCCTTTTTAAAGGTTGGCCGTAACCATTGCCAAGCAAGACGAGATGGCGGCATGTTGGAATAAAATTAGAACCGTATTTATACGCCTTGCGCGCGACAAACGTACACACTAAAAAATAGCCCTAAATCTCAAACGCCTGCAACCAATCTAAATAAAATATTTTGCCGCGCCGCGGTTAATACAACATTTATAGTAATTGACACAATAAAATATTAACTCAATTTTTTTACATTTTCAACTATGGCTTTGGAATTAAGCCGGTAAACCGACCTAATTTCATGCTGGTGAGGGCTTCCAAGGACAAACTCATCCGGCGCGGTAAGGCTGATGATGTTAGGGGCGTTTTTCTGATTCATAAAGTGCCTCCTTACAACTGAACTCAACCCGCCAATCGGGATATTTTCCTCGATAACTATGATATGTTCAACGCTTTTTGAAATTGCGTCGAGAACAGCGGTATCAACAGGTTTTATTGTATGAAACTGATACAACATAGGGAAGACGCCTTCTTTATTAAGCGCCTTAACCGCCGTCAAAGCCTCAAAAGCGATATCGCCGGTAGTAAGAATGGCAATATCCTGCCCTTCGCTTAAAAGCCTCGCGCGCCCCAGAATGCACGGCGAGTCCGATTCATAAACCGCTTCCTTGCCCCTGCCAATGCGTATATAAGAAGGCCCTTTTAACTCCATAATTTGCGGCAGAAGGGCTGTAACCTCGTTCGCGTCCCCCGGCGCAATTACCGTCATGCCGGGTATGGCGCACATAAGCGATATGTCATCCGGCGCGTGATGAGTAACGCCGCTGTGCCCGTAGGCATAACCGCCGCCTGCCCCGCATATAACCACCGGAAGCCCGTGATATGCTATTGACAATTTTATCTGCTCAAAGCACCTTGACGTCATGAACGACGCTATGGAATAAGTAACAGGCTTCTTCCCGACAAGGGCAAGCCCGGCGGCCGCGTTCACAAGCTCGGCCTCGGCAACGCCTACGTTCACATAACGCGGGCCGTAGCGGGCATAAAAATCGTCGAATATCTGAAACCCAAGGTCTCCGGTAAGGAGCATTACGCGAGGGTCTTTTTCCGCCACTTCAATAAGTTTATTTACAAAAGCGAGTTTCATTCTGATTATATTATTTTAAATGTATTGCCTTTTCGCCAAGCTCTTTAAGCGCGTTTGAGAGGTCTTCCGCGGACGGAACCCTATAATGCCAAAGCACTTCATCTTCCATAAAACTGACGCCGGCGCCTTTCTTAGTGCGTAAAATTACGGCTGAAGGCTTGCCTTTTTTCAGCGGAAATTTATCCAGAGCTTCGATTACAGCCTTTATGTCATTGCCGTTTACCGTAACCGCGCCCCATCCAAAGGCCTTGAACTTCTTCTCAAGAGAATCATGAGAATCGTGCCCCATTATCTCGTCGCTTCTGCCGACGGCCTGTATGCCGTTATAGTCAACAAGCGCAACGAGGTTTTCAAGCTTCTTTGACGCGGCGAACATGGCGGCCTCCCACACGCTTCCTTCGTTGCACTCGCCGTCGCTAAGAAGCACGGCGACGCGCGCTGGCGAGTTGTCAAGCCTAAGGCCGTAAAGTTCTCCTGTGGCTATGCCAAGTCCGTGGCCAAGACTGCCGGTGGAGCATTCAAGAACATCAAGGGCGTGTTTGCACGGGTGGTCGGAGAGCGGCTCGCCTGTTTTGGCGTAGTCGGCGAGCCATTCCTTTGGTATAAAGCCCCTGTCGGCGAGAACGGCGTATAAAGACGTGCAGGC
>SCQA01000176.1 GCA_004298725.1 bacterium | reverse complement strand
CCTCCGGCAATATCTCTCTTGCCTTCATGGCGCGGGCAAGCAGAAACTTCTTGCCCTTTATCCCGCGTTTGCCAAGCACTGCTATTATGGCCTCCGCCCTGAACTCCTTTGGCGTAAAGTCAACCTTTATGCCGCGCTCTTTTATTGCTAATTCGGTGCGCGGGCCTATGGCGCATATTTTAACGCCTTTTAACTCCCTTAAATCATACCCGAGCTTATACAGGCGCTCAAAAAAATATTTTACACCATTTACGCTTGTAAATATAGCCCAATCATACGAAGAAAGCCTCTTGAATACCCTGTCAAGCATGGCATAGGATAACGGCGGAGCTGTCTTTATGGTCGGAAATATCACAGGCTCGGCGCCGTAGCTCTCAAGAATTCCGGTAAACTCCCCTGCTTGATCAAGCGCTCTTGTCACAAGCACGCGCTTGCCAAAGAGCGGCTTTGCCTCAAACCAGTTAAGCTTTGAGCGCAGGCTTACAACGTCGCCCACTATGGTAACTACCGGCGGCCTCATGTTGTTTTTATCAGAGAGCTCCGTTATGTTACCAAGCGTCCCCATAACGGACTTTTGCCGCGTAAGGGTTCCCCAGCGCACGAGCGCCACGGGTGTTTCCGCTCGCCAGCCGTTTTCAAGAAGTTTTTGCCTTATAAACGGCAGGTTCTTCCAACCCATGAGAAAAACAAGAGTGCCTCTGCCTGTTGAAAGCCTGTCCCATGCTATGGCGGGGCGCTCTTTAAGCGGATCTTCATGTCCGGTAATAAAGGTTACGGACGAAGCAAACTCGCGGTGAGTAAGCGGTATGCCGGCGTAAGCCGGAGCGGCAATAGCGGAGGTTACGCCGGGTATAACTTCAAACGGAACGCCTGCCAGAGCAAGCTCCTCTGCTTCTTCCGCGCCCCTGCCGAAGATAAAAGGGTCCCCGCCTTTCAACCTTACGACGAACTTGCCTTTCTTGGCTTTTTCAATTATCAGCCTGTTTATTTCTTCCTGAGAACAGCTCTCGTTAGCCGAGCCTTTTTTGCCCGCGTATATAATCTCCGCGCCTTTTTTGGCGTATTCAAGCAGACGCGCGTTGGCGAGAAAATCGTATATAACGCAGTCCGCCTCTTTCAAAGCCTCGACGCATTTTACGGTTATAAGGCCCGGGTCTCCGGGGCCTGCTCCGGCAAGAATTACCCTTCCTGTTGGCATTAATATTACCCTCCGGCTATTTATATCAAAACCCCATTAAAAAACAACAATGGGATTATTACAAAAAGATTAAGAAAAATAAAGCCCGTTATCAAGCGTAGCGTTAAAACCCCGTCTTCCAAAACTCTTTTAAAACTTTTGCGCAGGCTTTAGATTAAGTTTCTATTGCATCTTGCCGATAGTAAGGATATATCTTGAAACGCGTAAGCGCAAGTTCCATACTGTAAAATCAAAAAGACAGAGTATAATACCTCGTATAAAGCATAAAAAGGGAGGTCTGCCATGAAAAAAGTGCTGATTCCGCTTGCCCCGGGCTTTGAAGAGGTTGAAGCGCTGACCTGCGTTGACATTTTACGCAGAGCCGGAGCCGAGGTAACGCTTGCAGGCACTATCGAAGGTGAAATCATCGGCAGGAACCTTATAAAAGTTTTGCCTGACACGCTTCTTGAGAGCGTAAAGACTGAAAATTTCGACATGATTGTCCTTCCGGGCGGCGCGCTTGGCACGGAAAACCTGAAAAAAGACGACAGGGTCAAAAATATAATTCTTGAGCACTATTTCGCAGGAAGGCTTATCGCGGCCATATGCGCCGCTCCAACCGTGCTTGCAAAAATAGGCATTATAAAAGGACGCACCGTAACAAGCCACCCAAGCGTACGCTCGGAGCTGACCGGTGCGGTGATAAGCGACGAGCGCGTGGTAACTAACGCCAACATTATTACAAGCCAGGGGCCGGGTACTGCTATGGAGTTCGCCTTTACCCTTGTTGAAGCGCTCTTTGGCAGTGACAAAGCCGCGGAAGTCAACAAAGGCGTGCTTGCGAAATACTGACGGGTTGCCGGAGAGGAACCTGCCTAAATTCCGGGTTTTTCACAAATTGCCAACTAAACCATGGTTTTTTATCTGACCAACCGTACGCAAAAGAGCTTTTCAACAATTGTAACCCGCATTAAAACCTTGACTTTTTCACTCTTACAAAGTATACAATATAGACATGCAAAAGGTGCGGGTATTAGACTATCCAGTTGAAAAACCCCTTACATTAAGGGAACGGATAGTTGATTTTGTTAAAGACGCCGTTATAAGCGGTCGGCTCAGGCCCGGAGAGCGCGTGCCGGAGCAGGAAATAGCCGATAACCTCGGCATAAGCAGAACCCCTATACGCGAGGCCTTCAGGCAACTTGAATCCGAGGGGTTTATAACCGTAACGCCAAGAAAAGGCGCGGTTGTAAGCCCGATAACCGACAAAGACGTAAGCGAATTTTACTCCATTAAGAGCCTGCTTGAGGGGTATGCCGCAAAGACAGCCTGCAAAAAGCTCACGGAAAAAGAGCTTAAAAAACTTGAAACCCTGAACGCGAGCATGAAAAAATGCGCCGAAAGAAACGACGTTAAGGGCTTTTTCAAATTAGACGCTCAATTTCACGACACATTTTTGAAATCTTGCGGAAATGACAAGCTGAAAGGGCTGATACACCACCTTGTTCAGCAGTTTGAACGCTTCAGAATTACGGCAATGTCTTTGCCCGGAAGAATGCAGGACTCGGTTAAACAGCATGACGAAATAACCGAAGCATTCAAAAAAGGCGATGAAAGCATGGTTGAAAGCCT
>SCQA01000175.1 GCA_004298725.1 bacterium | reverse complement strand
TATCATTTCCATGCTCAAGCGTCTTATAACAACTTTTAGCGGTCAATGCTTTACCGATCGAGCCAATTCGATTATATTTCCAGCCGCCAAAATATCGGTCACGAGAATACCCACGGCTAATATCTACTAAAGCCTCTGCCTTAAAACCTCGAACATGGCAATAGCGCCGGCCTGCGCGGCGTTTAGCGAATTCAGCTTTCCTTTAAGCGGTATAGAAAGGGCAAAGTCGCAGGTTTCACGGACAAGCCTTCTTATGCCCTTTGCTTCGCCGCCGATTACAAGGGCGATGTCGCGCTTCAAGTCAGAGGCGAATATGTTCCCGCTTGCGTCGGCTTCGATGGCGGCAACCCATATATTCTCTTTTTTTAAGCGTTCAATCGCGCGGGTTATGTTTGTCTCTCTCGCTATTTTTACGTGCTCGGTAGCTCCGGCGGATGCCTTAGCCACTGCCGGGGTTACTTCGCACGCCCTGTCCTTTGGTATTATTACGCCGTGCAAGCCCGCGGCGCAGGCCGCGCGTATAAGCGAACCGAGGTTTTGCGGGTCCTGCACCGAATCAAGCACAAGAAAAAAAGCCGACTCAGCCGAGGCCTTCCATACTTGAAGCAGGTCGTCAATGTCAACATACGAAAAATCGCCGGAAAAAATAAGAACTACGCCTTGATGAGCGGACGTGCCGGCGATTTTTGCAAGCTCGGCATTGTCAACGCGGCTGATACGCAGAGACTTTTGCGTAGCTGTTTTGATTATAGCTTCTATGGCTTTATCCGCCCTGCCGGCGGAAATAAGCACGGCCTCAATGTGCGGCGAGCCGGACTTAAGAGCCTCGGTAACCGGATTTATGCCGTAAACAACCCTCATGCGCGTTCCTCTTTTTGCAAGTTGCAATAATGTATCTTTCCAAAAATTCCGTCCGCAATGACGCCGGCCCGCGCAACCTTGCGCGGATGCCGCGTCTCGCCGCTTTCGCGCAGAAAAATGTTGGGTTACGCCGCGCTAACCCAGTTTGCGCTTATAAAATCATTCTTTTTCAGCGCGTCAGTTAAGTTGATTTAATTTATTTTGGACAGACGAGGCTTTTGATTCGTCGTTAGTTTTTTTGTAAAGTTCCAGCTGATGGTTAAATATCTGCTTAAGGCCTTCTTTTTCTTCCGGCGGAATCAATGCTACGGCCTCCTTGAGGTTTTCTTCCGCCTCCGTCAACTTACCCATGCGGATTTGCACGACGCCAAGCGTGTCAAGGTACGCGTATATTTCATGCGGACCGGATTTAACGGCCTTTTTCGCGGCCTCCTCGGCCTTGCCAAGCTCGTTGGTTTGAAGGTACAGCCAACTTAGGTTGTTATACGCGGCGGGGCTTGCGGGCTTCAGCTCAAGGACTTTTTTGTAGGCGTCTTCAGCGTCTTTATAAAGCTTCATTTTAAGGTTTACGTTGCCGAGCGCGAAGTAAATGTCCGCGCTGTTTTTATTTTCCTCTACCGCAAGCTTATAAAACTTAAGGGCAAGCCCCAGCTCTCCCTTTGTTTCGTAAACGCTTGCTAACTTGACGTTTTCATCGGTTGTGAGGGCGGCTTGCTCGTTTTTTACGCTGGTTGAAACCGGCGCGCAAGCCGTCAAAAGAAACGAAACGGAGACTGCTACAGCTAATATGGCGCTGTTTTTCATGACGTGCCTTTGGCCCTTATGACCTTGTTGGAGTCATTTTTTCGGCGTTAAGTGGAGTGTCGCGAAACCCGTTTTTTGCCACGCGTCGAGAAGCTTTTTATATGTAAAAACATCTTCTTTTACAATCCCTGAATGCGCGAGCACGACCTTTAAATTGTCATTGTAACCTAACGCGGTTATGTAGTGGCCTACAGGGTACGACTTAAAACCGAGGTTTAAAAACAGTATCAGCGGCACGCCCGCCGACAGCTTTTCTTTAAGATCGTCAAGGCCGCCTGAATAATAATTTACTTCAAAACCCCTCTCTTTAGCATATATGGCAAGGTCTATAGGCAATGTGCCTTTAAGCCTTTCTTGATAGACTTGTCTTGCGACGTCGCTGATGCCGTCATTGCCGCCATAGTAGCCCATTACGCTTGCAAGCGCCGCAGGGCCGCACATATAGTCTGATTGCGGAAAAAACGGCACGTTATCTATAACGCGCCCGGCTCCGGGGTTTTGGCGCAAATCGCTAATTACAACGCCGCGTCCCGGCGCGGAGCAGGCGTAAAGCGCGAGAAGCAAAATAACAAACGCCGTAAGCGGCGCGGTTTTTCCGCCAGCGAAGTGGCTCAAAACAACTACTGTAATACCAGCTTTTTGTTGGACAATTTCATGATGATAAAAAGAAGCACTACGATAACAAGCAACGCTATAATTATGCCGAGGTCTCCGCCCGGATAAAGCGTATCAACCTGAGAGGAAAACTGGTGAAGCTCGGTATCCGATAATTTATCAAGGCGCGTCTTTACCTCTGCCTGGGTAAAGCCGTGTTCCGAGAGCTTATTGCTGATTATCTTTGATTCCAGCACCCTTTGAAGACGCGCCATGTCCTCGGCCCTTGAGGAAATGGGGTTAGACGCGCCGTTGCCAACCATGTACGCAAGACTTTCCGACGGCACACTGCCTATGATAAAAAGACCAAAAATAACGATTACGGCCACTTGCTTGAAACCCCATCTTCTAATCCAATTCATGCGGAGTTCCTCCATGTTTTTTTATTTATTCCCGAGTACGTATACGGCTCTTTTCGGCCCTCTTTAAACAATGCTGGATACAGTTCTTATAAAACAAAAAAACGCGTCTGTCAATACTCCATGAAAGAGCTGATTAAACAGGAATATTCAAGTTAACCGCTAAAAACGCAGAAGCAGGCGCAGTAATCAAAAAATCTACTAAAAAACACCGCTTTACGCAAGCCAAGCGCCATGACGTGAAAATATCCTTGAAAAATACAAGCTTTAGAACTATAATTTAAAATTCGCTTAATTTAACGGCAAGATTGCCATTAATATATTATAATTAGTCTGCTTAACACTTGTTTTCATTAACAGAGAGGAGCAACTTAAAAATGGTAAAAGAAGATTTTTTAAAGGCATGCAAACGCGTACCGGTTAAGCGCACCCCGGTGTGGCTTATGAGGCAGGCGGGCAGGTACATGAAAGAGTACATGGCAATACGCGAAAAATATTCGTTTCTGGAGATGTGCCGCAACCCGGAAATTGCCTGCGAAGTGACGCTTCAGCCCATACGCAAATTCGACCTCGACGCGGCCATTATTTTTGCCGACATACTCCTTCCGCTTCCGGGCATGGGCATACAGCTTGAGTTCGCCAAGAACGAAGGGCCTGTCATAAAAAACCCTGTAAGAACAAGAAAAGACATTGAAGCCATACGCATAATAAACCCCGCTGAAGACGTTCCGTTCTTGCTTGAGGCCATAAAGCTCGTTAAAAAAGAATTGAACGGAAAGGTGCCGTTAATAGGCTTCTCCGGCGCGCCTTTTACAATCGCAAGCTATATAATCGAAGGCGAAGGCTCAAGAAACTACGTCCACACCAAGTCGCTCATGTACTCTGACCCGGACTCATGGCACCTGTTCATGAATAAAATATCCGACGTCATCATAGCCTATCTTAACGCGCAGGTTGACGCAGGCGCCCAGTGCCTTCAGCTTTTTGACAGCTGGGTAGGTTGCCTCGGGCCGGACGACTACAGAAACTACGTCCTGCCGTACACAAAAAAGGTCATTTCATCCGTAACGAAGAGCGTGCCGCTGATAAACTTCAGCACCAACACCGGCACATACCTTGACATAGCAAAAGAAGCCGGCGCTGACATAATCGGAGTGGACTGGCGGGTGCGACTTGACGACGCGTGGAAGATTATCGGCCACGACAAAGCCATACAGGGCAACCTTGACCCGGTAATTCTCTTCGCGCCGGTTTCAGTAATTAAGAAGCGCGTAAAGGAAATAATCGACATGGCCGGCGGAAGGCCCGGACATATCTTCAATTTAGGGCACGGAATAATCCTCGGCACTCCGGTTGACAACGTAAAAGCGGTCGTTGACGCGGTTCACGAATACAGCGCCAAATAAATTCGGCGCAAAATACAATAACAAGGAATTAAACGATGACAACCACTGAAAAAAAAGCGATTATCCTGCTCGCATTCGGAGGAGCGGATTCGCTTGACAACGTAGAGCCATTCATCAAGAACATCTTAAAGCGCAAAGAACTCGGCCAGGACTTCATTGACAAAATCAGAGAGCGCTACAGAGTGATCGGCGGCAAGTCCCCGCTTTTAGACATTACCCTTAGCCAGGCAAAGGCGCTTGAAACAGTGCTTAACTCCGAAGGCGACTGCTATAAGGTTTACGTGGGAATGCGCTACTGGCACCCTTACATCAAAGATACTATAAGCCAAATGAAAGCTGACGGCTTTGACAGGGCAACGGGCTTTATAATGTCGCCGTTTACGTCGTTCATGGCCACCGGCGGCTACCTTACTGACATTGAAGAAGCGTTAAAGCCGCTTGGCGGAACGCCGCGCATACAGCTTCTTTCCAACTGGCACATACACGAAGACTTTATCTCCTGCGTGGTTGACAACATCAAGGCCGCTCTCGCTTCCTTTCAGAAAAAAGAAGACGCCCTTGTCATATTTTCAAACCACAGCTTGCCCCTTGCCGCGCTTGAGGGAGACGCGTATGAAATGAAGGTAATCCAGTCGGTTGACGAAATTATCAAGGCCTTCCCGATTGATTACAAAATAGGTTACCAGAGCCAAGGCGCCGCGAACCCGCTTAATTGGCTTGGCCCTAAAACTGAAAACGTCATTGACTCGGCTAAAGCCGCAGGCAAAAAAGGCGTAATAGTGGTGCCTCTCGGCTTTGTGGCAGACCATATTGAAACGCTCTACGACATTGACGTAATATTCAAAGGCTACGCCGAGTCAAAGGGCCTTATATTTGAAAGAACACCGTCGCTTAACACCAACGCGAAGTTTATAGGCATGCTTGCCGGCCTTATAAATAAATTCGGCGGCGGCGGACAACCCGCGTATTAAACCACGGCGTATTCCTTTCGCTTAAAATTGGCTTCAGCCGGTTTTTCTCCTGTTAAAGGGGTTAAACCGGCTTAACCGTTAAAGAGGCTTTTTAACAAACTTCCAACAGAAACGCCAAAGGACAAGATGAAGCGAGTCGTAATAATCGGCGGCGGCATTTCCGGCCTTGCAACCGCCTACAGCCTGAGAGAACATCAGCCAAAAGACGTTCCGCTTGAAATAACCCTGCTTGAAAAAAATGACCGCCTCGGCGGCAACATCGTAACGGAGCGCTCCGGCGATTTCATCATCGAAGGCGGGCCGGACTGCTTTTTATCTGAAAAGCCGTGGGCAATGGAGCTTTGTAAGCGCATCGGCCTCGGCGACGGCCTTCTGACCACAAACGAAACAAATAAAAAAACCTTTGTTTTTTCAAGAGGGGCGCTCCGCGAACTGCCGGAAGGCGTCATACTCATGGTGCCGACCAAAATACTTCCGCTCGCGTTTTCAAGCCTCATTTCAATCGGCGGCAAGTTTCGCATGGCCGCGGAATACTTCATACCAAGAAAAACAGACGACAGCGACGAAACCCTTTCAAGCTTCGTCATACGCAGGCTCGGTAAAGAGGCGCTTGACAAGATAGCCGAGCCGCTTGTGGCTGGCGTGCACGCCGCGGACCCGGATACCATGAGCGTAAGAAGCAGTTTTCCCAAGTTTGTCTCGCTTGAACAGGAACACGGAAGCTTGATACGCGGCATGATAAAGCGCATGGAACTTCTTAAAAAAACGCACAAACCTTCGCAAGAAAGCGCTCAAAAAAAGACAACCATGTTCATAACCCTGAAAAACGGCCTCTCCACGCTGACCTCGGAGCTTCAGGCGCGTTTGACGGCCTCACCCTACACTAATATTAAAACAAACACCGCAGTGGCCTCTGTTGCCAAAAAAAACGGCCTTTACTCGCTTGCGCTTAAAGACGGCTCCGGCATGGAGGCGGACTCGATAATCATCTGCTCTCCGGCATACGTTGCGGCGGAACTGCTAAAGGGCTTCGACTCGGAACTTACCGAAAAACTTCTTACCATACCGTACGTATCCACGGCGACAATATCGCTCGGTTTTAAAAAAGCGGATATAAAACACCCACTAAACGGCTTCGGTTTTGTCGTGCCAAAGACTGAAGGCAGAAAAATAATGGCCGCATCATGGACATCCGTTAAATTCAAATACCGCGCTCCGGACGATTCCGTCCTCATACGCTGTTTTGTCGGCGGCGCAAAAGACGCGGACCTTGTAAGCCTAAGTGACGAAGAAATGCTGAAGATGGTCCGCATTGAACTCAAAGAGACTATGGGCATAACAGCCGAACCAGTTATAACGAGGATTTACAGATGGTTTAATTCAATGCCGCAATACACCGTAGGGCATGAAGGCCGGATCAAGTTGATAGAAGAAAAACTCTTGAAACACCCGGGGTTGTACCTCACCGGAAGCGCGTATCATGGCATAGGCATACCGGACAGCATCCGAACCGCCGAAATAACCGCTAAAAAAGCCCTCCACCACGTTAGCGCGTAATACGCCCGCGCAACTTGTCAATGACGAACCGATAAACGAACCGCCCCGAACCCTCCAAAAGAAATTTTAAACCGTAAAACACTTATAAAACACCCTCGCGACGCGCCGTTATCTTTGACTTTTTCTTATTAACTGGCATAGTTAATAGGAAACTTACAGGTGCCGCATAAACCGGGCCGGATTGTATTTTACCGCCTGCCTTAATAAATACACGAAAGGCATAACACTGCCGGATGATAACCAAAGATTCCAAAATAATACTTATCGCGGATGACGACCCCTTCTTTCGAGCAAAAATCAGCGACATCATTGTTGAAGCAGGCCACAAAGTGCGCCTTGCAAAGGACGGCACAGAGGCGATAAATGAAATTATAAGCGCGAAAGGCGCGTTGAACCTGATTCTGCTTGATTTACAAATGCCTTCGCTTGACGGCTTCGGCGTTTTGAAATGGATGCACGACAACGGCCACAGAGCCAAGCCCCCGGCCCTTGTAGTTACGGGCATTGAACAGCCTTGGAACGCAACGGACACTCTGAAAAAACTCGGCGCGGCAGGGCTTATTGCCAAAACATTCGCACCGGAAGAACTTATCTTCAAGATCGGAAGAGC
>SCQA01000174.1 GCA_004298725.1 bacterium | reverse complement strand
TAAATGCCCCTGTGCCAACCGCCGCGCCGTCATACGCCGCAGACGGCGCAAAAGAGCTGTTAAGCGAAGTTAAAATTAAAGACGGCTACCGCGACGTTGTAAGCTATTTGCTTGGCGACACGCTGGTTACCCAAGACATTGAAGGCGCGCTTAGTTTGTGGAGAGAGAACGGAATATGCGGTAAAACCATAGTAACGCGTAGCGGTGAGGTTATTGACGCTCAGGGTATACTGACCGGCGGAGCGCACAAAGGGGCGTATGACGGCATACTTCAGAAAAAGGGCGAGATAAAGGCCATAAAGCTTTCTCTTGCTGATTTGAACGGCAATATTGAAGAGCGCGTTAAAACAATAAAAACAGCCGTTCTGACGATAGCGGACGTAAAGGCGCAATTTGATTGCCTGAGAGAGGCGTTTTATACGGCGGAGATTGAAAAGGCAAATTTTGAAGCCGAGCTTAAAAGGCAGGAAGACGACTTTAAGAGGCTTGACAGCGCGAGAACTGCTTTGCATAAAGAGGTAAGCGAGGCAGAGGCAAAGCTTGAGGAAATATCGCAGAAAAAAGCCGGTTATTCAATTGAGCGCGAAACCGCTGAAAAAGAGCTTAACGCAAGGGAAGCGGGCGTAGCAGAGCTTAAAAAAGAGATGGCCGCGCTTTTAGAGAAGAAAGACGGCCTTTCCAACGCGCTTACTTCCTCTAAGGTTTCGCTGGCGCAGGCGCTTGAGAGGCTTGCGTCGTTAAACGCGCAACTTTCAGCTAAGCTGAAAAACGCCGAGGACGTAATAAGAAAAGCCGGAGCCAAAGAGCTTGAAATAGAATCAGGCAGGAAAGAGGCGAATGAAAAGCTTTTTGAAGCCGAGGGCTTTAAAGCAAGGATAGAAGCGCTTCTTATTGAACTTGGCGCCGCTAAAAAAGACGAAGCCGCTCTCGGAGAATTGCTTGCGTCGCATTCAAGCAGGGTAAAAGAGGTTGAAGCCGAAGTAAAGGCGTTTAAAGACAAGCTCTCCGAACTTGCCGATCTCCGTGGGGAAACCTCCATAGAAATAAAAGAGACGGAACTAAGCCTCGGTAATCACGTTGAGAAGATTATAGAAAAGTACGGCGTTGATTTAAGGGCGCCTGCTTCGGCTGACGGCGCGGCAGTGCCTTTGCCTGAAGACGTGCTTCAGATGGAAGCGGAGAAAGACGACCTTCGCCAGAAGATAGCCGCGCTTGGCGAGGTAAGTCTTTCAGCGCTTGAAGAGTATAACGACCTTGAGAGAAGGCATCAGTTTTTGCTTGATCAGCAAGCCGACCTTTCAAAGTCCGTTGAAAGCCTGCATGGCGCGATAACAAGGATAAACCGCACAACGCGCGAGAGGTTTCAAAACGCCTTTGATGAAATTAACGCGAAATTCAAAGAGAATTTTCCGAGGTTTTTTAACGGCGGCAGGGCCGAATTGCGTCTTACCGAGTGTAGCGACGTGCTTGAGGCAGGCATTGAAATAGCGGCGCAACCGCCGGGCAAAAGGCTTGAAAATATAGCCCTCCTTTCCGGCGGCGAAAAGGCGCTTACGGCGACGTCTCTGATTTTTTCCATCTTTCTCATAAAGCCAAGCCCGTTTTGTCTGCTTGACGAGGTTGACGCGCCGCTTGACGACGCCAACATAAATAGGTTTAACGGCTTTGTAAAGGAAATGTCAACGATGACGCAGTTTTTGCTAATCACGCATAATAAGCGCACTATGGAAATGGCGGACACGCTTTACGGCATTACTATGGAAGAGCCAGGCGTATCCAAGATAATTTCCGTGAAGTTTTAAAAAACTAAGTAAGCTCTGATTAATTTCTTTTTTTCTCCTCTCCCCTTGCGGGAGAGGGTAGGGTGAGGGGTAAAGGTGAGGAAAAGACAGGTAACGGGTGTCGGAAAAGACATCTCAGAATTAATATCCGATACCTTTTGACTGCGGAAAAGAATTAATCAGAGGTTTCTTAATAACCAGCCATTGCGTTCCTTTTATTTATTCCTCCCATTTTATGGGGTATCAATTCCTTTTTTTGGAGAGGGTAGGGTGGTGGGTTTAAGTTTCCGTAGAGACAGTGTCTTTCTTAGTCACGGTATCTTTTTTTAATTTTTAGCAGGTCGAACTATCTGTTTTTTTAAAGAACTCAGGTGCAGACAGGGTTAGTTGCGCGTAACCCGTCAATATTTAAAAAAACGCACCAGTAATTTTATTGGCACAAGGAGCCTGGCAATGTCCTTTGAAGTAATACTGCAAGAGCTTGCCGAAAAAATCGGCGCGGATGGCGCGGTAATGCTTGATTACGACGCTGAAAAAGTGGCGTCGTACTCAGAGTCAACCACGAGCGATATTGATTTAATAGGCGCTCACCACGCGGTGATACTAAATATCATAAAGGGAATAACCGCTGAAAAGGACAAAAACGGAGACATTAAATCAGTAATTATAATGACTGAAAACGCCAAGCTTTTAATCACGGCGATTAAAGACGGCTACTGCCTTATAATAGCAATGGGCAAAAACAGGTCAACAAGCCTTGCAGTTAACGAGGCTGAGGACGCCGTAAGACAAATAGAGCTTGAAATGGGCTGACATATTTTATCCGGTGTTCGTTGCGGTGAATTTAAGTTTTTCGCGGAAACACGGTAATTGCCGCGCTATTTTTCGCGCGGTTATTTTAATGTCTGCCATCGGCAGTCGGCGTACCGTGTTACTCAGCGTTGTCGCAATAAATAACTTGAGTTAAATATGTGACGGTAGTAAAATAATTAAGTTTGCGATTTCTGCGATACGCGCATTGGCGTCTTTTTAGGCATTCACTCTTATAATGAAAGGGTTGAGTCTGGGACAGACGGGATGACAGTACCGGAAGAATCAAATTTTTGCAAAGACTTTATCAGTCCGACTTACGGTCGTCTTTCCTTTGACGGCATGTTTTCGCGTCTCGTCGAATATATGGAAGTGGACGCGTCGCAAAAATACAACCTGATAATCGGCACCGATTCCTTTCTAAATTCTGAAACCCTCTTTGTAAGCGCAATAGTAATCCATAAAATAGGCCACGGCGGCAGATACTTCTACATAAAAAACCACCGCAAAAAAATGGACAGCATGCGCCACAGGATTTTTTACGAGGCCACGTTGTCCATAGAGCTTGCAGGGGTTGTAAGGGCGAAGCTCAACGAAAACGGTTATAAAAAACTGCCCGTTGAAATACATCTTGACGTGGGTGATAATGGCGGCACGAAGGAAATTATACGCGAGGTCGTAGGTATGGTTACAGGCTCCGGCTACGCGGCTAAAACCAAGCCGGATTCCTTCGGCGCGTCAAAGGTGGCGGACCGCCACTCAAAGTAATCAGCGCGCCATTTATAGCAATTCTTGCCATGAATGGCGGGCAATTGGATTGCAAAAACCCCGCAACATTACCGCTGTGTTTGAAGCCAAAACCTTCCGTAAAAATACCGGTACAGTTTATAATAATGGAGTTTCTTCTTGCCACAAGCTAAACTGGCGCCGTCAGCCGGAGATATATCAATTCCTCTTTGCCGGTAAACAGGAATCCAAAC
>SCQA01000173.1 GCA_004298725.1 bacterium | reverse complement strand
TGACATGGGCCGAGGCGCGGACATCTCGTATCTGGGTAATGACGTATGCCCGATATATAGGCCCGACATCAAGGGGCCAGCGTATTATGAGTTTGAAGTGTTGCAGTCGGAGGAGGTTGTTGCCGTTACCAATCCGGGTGTTCGTGGGGATATATTGTCGGCGGACATTTTCCGCCCAGGCGGCATAAGCAGGCTTTATACCTCACCGACTGCAGACGTGAAAAAACTTTTGATAGGCCATACCGGAGTTAAAAACGCAAAGCTCGGTCAGGGTTTTATTATCGCCTCGGCAGGCGACCACGACTACCCGATAGTTCACTGGAGCCTTGAACAGCCACCGGTGAGCATAGAGCTTGAAAGCATTGCGGCCAAGAATGGGAAGAAGGTTGCTCGCGTATTTAAATTGGATTCTCTTTCTTACGTTGCCGAAGATCAAACCGGCGCCACAGTTTCCAATATAGGTCAAATGCCGAATGTTGCAAGAGGTTTAAGTGAAAACATTCTAAAGTTTGAAGGCAAAATATTTTCAACCACGGCCCGTCCAAAGGGTTCCTTATCCAACGACGAATCCGCCAAAAATATCGAGCATGTTGTTGAAGGTGAAAAAGGGGCGGTGCCGGATTTAAAGATGGTGGCTTCAGGCACATGGGAGCAGACAAAGAAAAAGTATCAGGAAGCGTATACGCCTTTTTTGAGCGCGCTCAAAAAAAATGCTGCGCGTACTTGGGAGATTGACGGACTGATAAGTAAGATGGGTGAGGGAATTCATGCGGGGTCAGTTCACAGAGTGGCGTTGCTTGACCCGAAATTTTCCTTTAAACTTACCGGCGAGGCGATAGAGTACGTAAAGGTTAATGTTTTAAAACGCCCCGGAGGTCTTTCAGCCATAGAGTTGCGCTGTGAAAAGACGCCGTTTCGCCGCGAGGCAAGTTTTAGCCTGCTTATTAATTACGGCGACAAGCAGGAAGAACAACTGAATTTCTTCATTGTTGACAGGGAAGTGCAATCAAAATATAAAACCAAGATAGTAGAGGAGGTCTAAAATGACATGGACATACTATTGGGCAAGCGGCGGCCATGCCGCACAGCCTCTTTATAATCAATTTCAGTATAATGGTTGTTATGTCGGTTGCGGCCCTGTCGCATGGGCAATGCTTTTTTGTTGGGCGGACTGGCAGGCGGCAAACGGTAACGCCTACTGGGCGCCACGCTGGGGGCTTTACCGTGAAAACGGCGGACGCGGCAATAACGTGGTGGCACCTCTCACGCAGGATACCGGAGTTTCAAATATTATAAAGGAAATAAACGGGCAGGTTGGCACATTTTGCATTACCGGTAGCGGCGCGACCTTACCTTCGAGTATGGGCGGCGCATCCGCTTATTTGTCCGGGCGCACTGGCACGTCGCTTGGTACTCATTATAATGTGTTAGGCATAAGCGAAGACAGGCTTCGAGAATATGCTCGCAATTCCATTAGAGACCGCGCAACGCCGGCCGTTATAGGAACCGGATGGCTAACCCATTACCCCATGGCTTACGGGTATGCGTGGCAACAACGAACCGTACGGCATGAGTTTCTTTTCTGGTCATGGGAAGAGACTGTTTACGACAGATGGTTCTATGTAAATCAGGGCTGGGGCGGAAGCGGCAACGGCTGGGTGTCAGCCGACACTTGGTTTGCCGGCGAAATATATCCCTAAGCATCTTTTAGTTGAAAGTTTCTTAACGTGCCGTCAGTATTTATCATGACGGCACGTTATTTTTTTTTGCAAAGCACATCGGGAGGGAATTTCCGTTATGCGAAACATAGTGAATGTCTGATTATCTTCTTTTTATCGCCTTTCATAAGCTGACTGATTAACCCTTCACCGTCCAAACGGTTCCTTTAGCCGTATCTTCAAGCTGTACGCCTTTTGAAAGCAGTTCGTCCCTGATGGCGTCGGCCTTTTTAAAATCTTTTTGTTTTCTTGCCTCGATACGAGCTTTTATAAGGGCTTCAACCTCTTGGGCCGGAATTCTTGACAGGGCCTTTTGCATTTTGAAGTAATCTTCCGGCCTTTTTCCGAAAATAACAAGGAACTTTGACGCTTCGTTGAAAAGGGAAATTGCGTACGCAAGCTCGGTTAGTCCTGTTTTGCCGCCCGTAGCTTTTGCTTTATCCATTATGCGGTTGGCCTTGTTGACCTCCTTAAACACTATGCCGATTGCTTCGGCCGTGTTGAAGTCGTCGTCCATGGCTGAAAAAAGCGGGGCGAAGCCTTCCTCGTTGCATGAGACGCAGTAGTCAATATCTTTAACTTCGGGAAATTCGGTTTCAATCCGTTCAAGGGTTTTATAGAACCTCTCGGTTGCGGCTTCGGCCTCCTTAAGCGATTCGCCTGTGTAATCAATAGGCGAGCGGTATTGGCTTGAAAGTAAAAAAAGCCGCACGGCTTCAGGCGTGTTTTCCTTGAGAGCGTCTTGTATGTTTAAGATGTTGCCAAGAGACTTGCTCATCTTTTCTTTTTCGATATTTACAAATCCGTTATGAAGCCAGTACTTGACAAACGGTTTTTTGCCGGTTGCGGCCTCGCTCTGGGCTATTTCGTTTTCATGATGCGGAAAAATCAGGTCCCTTCCTCCGCCGTGTATGTCTATGGTGTCTCCAAGCCATTCCATGCACATGGCGGAACACTCAATGTGCCAGCCGGGCCTGCCTTTTCCCCACGGGCTTTCCCATGACGGCTCGCCGGGTTTGCTTGCCTTCCACAGGGCGAAGTCAAGCGGGTCTTTTTTAATTTCGTTTATGTCAACACGCGCGCCGGCTTCAAGCTCATCTATGTTTTTTCCGGATAGACTGCCGTAATCCTTAAAAAGCCTTACCGCATAAAAAACGTCGCCGCCGGAGGCGTAAGCAACGCCCTTACTAATAAGGTCTTTTGTTACTTCTATTATTCTATCTATTGTTTCCGTTGCTTTGGGCCTGTATGTCGGCACTTGAACGCCAAGCGCCGCCATGTCGCCGTCAAATTCTTTTATGTAACGCTCGGCGAGCGCTTCAGACGAGACGCCTTCCTCGTTTGCGCGGTTTATTATTTTGTCGTCAACGTCGGTGTAGTTTCGCGCATAAGTTACCTTGTAGCCGCGGCTCGCAAGGTACCTGCTAATTACGTCAAATGAAACCGCGCTTCGCGCGTGCCCGATATGGCTGAGAGCGTAAACCGTAGGGCCGCAGACGTACATTTTAACCTCGCCGGGCACGGCGGGTTCAAAGTTTTCTTTTTTCTTTGTAAGCGAGTTGTAAATTTTTATAGCCATTTTTTTAGCCTCTCGACTGTCTTTTCTTTTCCGAGAACTTCTATCACGCGGTGCAACTCGATGCCTTTGGTGGAGCCGGTAAGGGCGCAACGTATCGGCATGAAAAGTCTCGCGCTTTTTACAAGGGTGGTTTTTTTAGCGGAAGTTATTATATCGTTATATGCTTTCTCGTCAAGCAGGGTTGCCTTTTCAATGCCGGAAAGAAACGCGCAAATAACGCTTTTGGCGTCAGCGCTCTTTAACTCCGCTTGAGCTTCATCCGAAAAAGTTAAGTTGCCGATTAATTGCGCGGCAAGCTTCGACAACTCGTTAAGGGTGGTAGCGTTTGTTTTTACGGCGTCAATTGCCTTTTCAAGCATAGCGTCGCTTACGCCGATTTGGGTTGCGTTTAAAGAAGCGCGTTTTATAAGGACTGCGGCGCTTTGTTGCCTTATAAGTTTTTTGTTTGTATATTTAAGCCTGTCTATGTCGAATACCGAAGGGCTTTTTGAAAGCCGTTCAATCGCAAATATATCGGCCATGTCGTTGATTGTCAAAATGTCGTCGTCCAGTGACCAGCCGAGCCTCGCGGTGGAGTCTATGATAGCTTCCGGTAAATAACCTTCGTTACGAAGGGCGCGGATTGAAGAGCCTGTGTCGCGCTTGCTAAGCGGCGTTTTTTCAGGGGAGAGCACCAAGGGGATGTGAGCGAACATCGGAACATTAAATCCGAGGGCTTCAAAAAGAAGCGCCTGCCGCGCGGTGTTTGATATGTGGTCGTCGCCGCGTATTATGTGAGTTATCGCCATAAGCGCGTCGTCAACCACCGCGGCGAAGTTGTAAGATGCGGCTTTGTCCGAGCCTATTAGTATGAAGTCGCCTATAACGCCTGCGTCAACGCTGATAGCGCCGTGCACGCCGTCAATAAACGAAATTTGCTTTTCCGGCGCGCGCGGCACGGCAAAGCGCACGACAAAATCGCCGGAGCCTTGTTTCTCGCCTCTGCATCTGCCGTCGTAGCGGGGCGGAGTGCCTGCCGCAAGCTGTTTCTTTTTTAGCTCTTCAAGCCGCTCTTTGGTGCACCAGCATTTATAGGCGCGCCCGTTTTCAAGCAGTTTACCGGCATACTCGCGGTATAGGTCTAATCTTTCAGATTGCCTGTACGGGCCGTCGTCCCACGTTATGCCAAGCCAATTTAAATCGTCGTATAATGCCTGTTCGAATTCAGGTTTTGAACGCTCTAAGTCGGTATCTTCCACGCGAAGAATGAATTTGCCGCCAGTACGCATAGCGTATAGGAGATTAAAAAGCGCGGTTCTTACGCTTCCAACGTGAAGATACCCGGTGGGGCTTGGCGCGAAACGTGTTTTTACTGCGCTTGTCATTGGAGTCATGAAAG
>SCQA01000172.1 GCA_004298725.1 bacterium | reverse complement strand
CTACCTCTATGACTTTTGACACCGCCCTTGTCTTTGCCGCCCTGCAAAGCACCGAGCCGTTTGGCGCGGTAATCTGGCTTGAGCCGATAAAATGCAGAGCGCGCCCCTTTATCCTCTCTTCCACGCCCACTCTATTCGCGGTTATGGCAAAAACCCTGTTTTCAAGGCACCTTGTTATCATAGCGTCAGGGCAGTACGGCAGAACAAGGTTGGACGGATGCAGTATGACATCAGCCCCCTTTAGCGCAAGCGTTCTCATGACTTCGGGAAATACCCAGTCAAAACATATCATCATGCCGACTCTTGCCAACCCGATGTCGTAAACCTTAAACGCCGTATTGCCGGGAGCGAATATATTTTTTTCATGCCAGAAGAGGTGCGCTTTTCTATAAACTCCGATAAAGCCGCTTGGGCCGACGAGTATCGCTGAATTATACGCCTTGCCTTTATACCTTTCCGCTATGCCTGCTGAAATGAACACACCTTTTTCTTTGGCAACGGCTGAAAGCGCGGACGCGGCATAGCCTGACACAGCGTCGTCGCCATATTTCAACGCCTCTGCCGCGCTTTTGAACTGATAGCCGGTTGAAAATAATTCGGGCAGAACCACAATATCGGCGTCAAGCGCGGCTATGCGCCTGACTGCATCCGTAGTATTTTTTTCAATACATCCGAAGACAGGGCTTGTTTGGATAAAGGCAAGTTTGATTTTGGGCATACAGTTAGGAAACCTTTACCCCTCACCCTACCCTCTCCCAAGAAGGGGATTGATATCCCTCAATACCACTACAGGTATAAAGGAGAGAGGAGAGAAAAAGAAATTAATCAGACCTTTCTTAGCTGAGAAGGACAGAAAAAGTTTTTATGTCTTTAGCCCAACCGTAAAAACGCGTCGCCAATTCGCTTAACCCCTTCAACCACGTTCTTTAGCGAAGTGGCGTAGGAGAGCCTTATATAAGCGTCATCTCCAAATGGTTCGCCCGGCACCACGGCCACGCCCGCGTTGTCAAGAAGGTAGCCTGCAATATCCGCGGAACCTCTAAGCGCCTTGCCTTCAAACGTGCGTCCGTAAACGCCTGAGATATTCGCAAATACATAAAACGCGCCCTGCGGCTTAAAACAACTTACGCCTTTTATGCCGTTAAGGCCGTCAACCATGGCGTCTCTGCGTTTTTCAAACTCTTTAACCATTGTGTCAAGCGCGTCCTGAGGGCCGTTTAAAGCCTCTACCGCGGCCCACTGGCTTATAGACGCAGGGTTTGACGTTGACTGGCTCTGTATGTTCGACATCGCCTGCACCAGCTCTTTTGACGCGGCAGTGTAGCCAATTCGCCAGCCTGTCATAGAATATGTCTTTGACACGCCGTTAAGAACAACGGTGTTCTTCTTAACTTCATCGGACACGGACGCTATGGAGCCGGACTTAAAACCGTTGTATGTCAGCTTTTCATATATTTCATCGGATATTATCAAGACGTTCTTTTTCAGCGCAACTTCCGCTATATCTGCAAGCTCCTCGGCCGTATAAGCCGCGCCCGTGGGGTTTGAAGGGCTGTTTATAACAATGGCCTTCGTGTTCTTTGTTATGCTCGCTGAAAACTCTTTCACGCTCATCTTGAAGCCGCTTTTTTCAGAAGTCTTGACAATTACAGGCGTGCCGCCGGCAAGCGCCACCATAACCGGGTACGACACCCAGTACGGCGACGGTATTATCACTTCATCGCCTTTATCGAGCAAGGCCTGAAAAAGGTTATATATGGAATGTTTGCCGCCGCACGAGACGATGACTTCGTCTCTTTTATATTCAAGGTTGTTGTCGCGCCGGAACTTGGCTATAACCGCGTCTTTAAGCTCGTTTATGCCGCCAACGGCCGTGTACTTGGTCTGCCCGTCTTTTATCGCCTTTATGGCGGCGTTTTTTATATTCTCAGGCGTGTCAAAATCCGGCTCGCCCGCGCCAAAGCCTATTATGTCGCGTCCGGCGGCCTTCATGGCCTTTGCCCTCGCGGTTATGGCAAGCGTTACCGATTCTTCAAGGCCGTTAAGTCTCGATGAAAGCTTTATCATTCTAAAAAACTCCTTACGCTTTTATCCGGCAAAGTTTCCGTCAAATTTTTCTTTAAGGCGTTTTGCGACATAAGGCGTGACAAAAGCGGTTACGTCTCCCCCAAGCCGCGCTATCTCTTTAATGAACCTTGAGCTGACCGCGGCATAGTTTTCAGAGGTCATCATAAAGACAGTCTCCGTGCCTTGGTCGAGCTTCCGGTTGATAAGAGCCATCTGAAATTCATATTCAAAGTCTGAAATTACCCTAAGGCCGCGAAGCACTGTCGTTGCCTTCTTTTTTTTCATGTAGTCAATCAGCAGGCAGTTAAAGCTCTCCACCCTGATGTTTTTGTAATATTTAAGCTCATGCCTTATTATGTCCAACCGTTCGGGAGCGTCAAAAAGCGGGGCCTTCGAATGGCTTTCGGCTACGGCCACTATGAGCAGGTCAAATAGTTTTAAGCCGCGCTCTATAATGTCAAGGTGCCCCCGTGTTATAGGGTCGAAGGTGCCCGGATATACGCCGATATGCTTTGGCATGGCAGTGTCCTCTTCTTTTTTGCGGCTTTCAAATACGAATTCAATCCCAGCCATTAATGGCTGGGATTGCCGGTAAGGTATCTACCGTTTACATGGTTTAGCTTTGACCCGCCATTTTCAGGGCGGGTCAAAGCTAAACATCCGATTAAACGCTCGCGCCGTCTTGCTTGAAAAAATAAACCAGCGTATCGCCGTAGCGCCGCTCATCAAACGGTTTTTGTCCGGCAAATTCAATTGTAATGGGACTGCGCTTGGACGTTTCCGCCACAAGCACGCCCGTTGGACTTAAAAGCCCGCCTTTTTCAATGCCTGAAAGCGCGGAAAGGGTGAGTTCGGCGTCATAGGGCGGGTCAATGAATATAAGGTCGAATTTTTCACCTGAACGCGACAACGCCGTTACGGCTGATACGGCGTTTTTACTCATTACAACGGCTCTTTCTTCAAAACCGCACGCAACAAGGTTTTTTTTGATTACGCGGACGCTTTGAGGGTCTTTGTCAACGAAGACCGCGCTCTCGGCGCCTCTGCTCAAAGCCTCAATACCGAGCGCCCCTGTGCCGGCAAAAAGGTCAAGCACTTTTCTGAATCGCCCTGAAAATTCAGTTGCCGGGCAAAGTATGTTGAATATTGCCTGGCGCACTTTGTCGGACGTGGGCCTTATGGAAAGGCCTGCAAAGGATGACAGCTTTCTGCCCTTGGAAACGCCGCCTACGACCCTCATGACGTTACCGGCAAGCCTTAGTCATCCTCAGACATGCCCATGATTTTTACGGAAATAAGCCTTGCCCTCGGGCCGTCAAAATCTGAAAAATAAACGGCCTGCCACTGCCCAAGGCCCATTCTACCCTTTGTAACCGGCACGGTCACGGAGTTGCCTATAAGCAGTGCCTTTAAGTGGGCGTCCGCGTTTCTTCCGAAGTCGCCTTTGTTGTGCCTGTATTCGGGCTTATTCGGCACTACGGTTCTTAGAAAATCGTGGAAGTCTTCGCCGAGATCTTTATCGCGGTTGTTAAGGTGAATGCTCGCCGTGGTATGGCCTGTAAAGACCAGCGCCGTGCCTTCATATATGCCGCTTTCAGCAATTACGGCTTCCACCTGTTTTGTAATGTCAACCTCTTCGCTCTTTCCGGTTGTCTTCAGGCGTATGACGCTGGAAAAAACATTCACGGTACCCTCCTGTAATCGCGGCCTTTTTAAGGTCAGCCGTCCTGTGTTATTCAATTTTCCGCGCGGGCTTTTTAAAGAGCTTTAGGCGGATTAAACTACAAATCTGCCGTCTTTTGAAATTACGCCGCTTCTTATGGCGTTGGAAAGTATCATCCTCGCGTTTTCAACCTTGCTCTCTTCCACGGCAATGCGTTTTTCCGGAAAATCCGCCGTATCGCTTGAAAAACGCATCATGCCGATAGTCCTGACAGAGCAACTAATGTTAAAGCCCTCAAGTATGGTTTCTATAACTCCGGCGTCAAGGTCGCTGTACGACAGGTATATATCAATAAGGTTAATTCTTGTTGCCATGCGTACTCTCCCGTAAAACGGCAAACGCCGCTACGCTATATTCTTTTCTAAGTCAAACATATCGAGCAAACGAAACTTTTTTATTATATTGAAAATACCCGCCGATGTCAATAATTGAAGCGTCTTGTTTGCTATGATCTCGTAGTGCGAGGCGGTAGCCTCGCTTGTTATAATCATGAATTGGCGAAGCACAACAGCGAGGCTGAAGCCTCGTACTGCTTTACACACATGACACCAATGGCCAATATATTACTGGACGGATTATAAATAAGCCGCGGACCCTTTACTCTGTGACACAAAATACTTGATGTTACCAGCGCCTTGCCATTTACCGCGCTTGACTTTTTAGCGCTCCACCTGCGATAATAAGTGAAACTTTAATACCCCGGAGGTAGCACCTGATGAAGAGGACAAAAACCAACATTCTCTTAATCCTGCCGCTTCTTGCCTTGTGGATTTTAACCGCCGGCATGGGCGCGAAGCCGAGCGCGGAAGTGCCACTGCCGGAAATAGACTTCAAAGTAACTGTAAAAGACGACCAGGACATAACCACCAAGGTGCACCACGCCACATGGGACGGCAATACGTTCTTTAGCGGAACGCGCGGCAAAGGCACGGTGACAATAACGTTTGAAAACGTCAAAAAAGCCACTGTGGTGGCCGGAAGCGCGGTAAACGGCAAAGTAGACTTTCAGATTACGCTAAGAAGCGGCGAGGTTGTTGCGGTTACTTTCGGCGACACGTCAAGCTTCACTGGCACAACCAACTTCGGCACGTATAAAATAATAGCAAAGAGCATTAAGGAAATTGTGTTTGAGTAGCGTTGCAGAGGTCAGGCAAAACATCGGAGCTACATTGCGCTTGCTCGGCGCAAAAGCGCCGCTTGAGTCACACTCATCAAATATCAAATTAAAAAACCGGCCACAAGGGCCGGTTTTTTAATTTGGTGCCGAAGGGGGGACTCGAGGTCGCCGCTCGATGCTCCCGCATCTTCGCTCTGACGCCGCGCACTCTTGCTGTCGGCCTTGCTCCCGCAAGGCCTTTTCCGCGCGCTTGCGCGGCGCAAAAGTGCCGCTTGAGTCCCACCCATCAAATATCAAATTAAAAAACCGGCCACAAGGGCCGGTTTTTTAATTTGGTGCCGAAGGGGGGACTCGAACCCCCACAGGCTTTCACCCACCAGAACCTGAATCTGGCGCGTCTGCCATTCCGCCACTTCGGCAATTGAACATTCAGCGCAAATAAGACCTTGAATTATTAGCAAGTTCAGGCTATATTTAGTTCCGTATAAATACGCTTGAAACTTTAACGCAAGGCAGTCTTAAGTCTTAAAATATTCCATAGTAACCAAACTAAGTCAAGGCGTTTCTATTCAAAAAAATGCCCGCGAGCGCACTACGCGGCAAAAAAAACCACACAGGGGGCGTATAGATGAAGTTTTTCATTGATACCGCGAACATTGAAGAAATAAGAACAGCCGAGAGCTGGGGGCTTCTTGACGGCGTAACGACAAACCCGTCCCTCGTTGCGAGAGAAAAAAGGAAGTTTAACGACATTGTGTCGGAGATATGCTCCATAGTGGACGGCCCGGTAAACGCCGAGGCAATAAGCCTTGACGCCAAGGGAATGATTGAAGAAGGCAGAGCGCTTTCCAAAATTCACAAAAACATAGTGGTAAAGATACCCATGACCCTTGAAGGCATGAAGGCCGTTAAAAAACTTACGTCCGAAGGCATAAAAACAAACGTCACGCTCGTATTCTCGCCGCTTCAGGCGCTTATGGCCGCCAAAGCAGGGGCATCTTACGTAAGCCCGTTCGTCGGACGCCTTGACGACATAGCCCAGCCCGGCATGGAGGTTGTAAGCGATATTCTCGACATATTCGCCAATTACGGCTTCACAACCGAAGTAATCGTCGCAAGCGTCAGAAACCCGATACACGTGCTTGACAGCGCGCTTCTTGGCGCTCACATAGCCACTGTGCCATTTAAAGTGCTTGAGCAGTTCTCACGGCATCCGCTGACCGACAAAGGCATTGATACCTTTTTAAAAGATTGGGAAAAGGTCCCGAAATAACACCAGGGTGCCTATAAAAATTAGAAATTTTTTCCGAGGTCGAGGCGGGGCGAAATAAAAAGCGGAGCATATATGCGTATATGTAAGCATTTTTATTTCACACTAAAAAAGAGATCGGGGAAAAGGGCAATTTTTAGGGTACCCTGCGTGCAGATAAGAAACGTCCCTCGCCTCTGACAGATGGAATAAGGGCTGTGTTACGTTGTATCTTTTATAACAACCGCGCACAGCCCGAACGCCTGCGACTGAGCTTCCCTTTAAACAACAATAATGCAACACAACCGTTTTCATGCCATAATAATCAAAAGAATTTATTATCACCGCTAAACCCTATCGGCGGGGGTTTTTTATTCAAGGAGGCTGTAATTTGATAACGCACATAGTATTTTTCAAACTAAACGACCCAACCCCTGTTATCATAGAAAAAGCACGGCAAGCATTGCAAAGCCTTTATAACAAAGTGCCGTCGCTTAAACATATAGAAGTCGGCGTTGACGTGCTTAAAAACCCAAGGTCGTATGACATAGCGCTTATTGCAAAGTTTGACTCGCTTACCGGACTAAGCGAATACGAACACCACCCCGATCACGTAAAGGTTGGCGAATACATCAGAAGCGTTTCAAAATCAGTAGTTTCGGTGGATTATGAATCAAAATAAAAATAAAAGGCGCGGGCGAGCGGCAAAAGCCGGTAAAAAACGCGGAGCGCCCGTTGACGCAAGGCAGGCCGTTACGGCTATTTTGAGCGCGGCCTCAAAACGGCCCGTGTCTTTTAACGACATCGCGCGGAGCCTTAACATAGGCGAGAAAGAAACAGGGCCGCTTAAAAACCTTCTAAGCGATATGGAGCAGGACGGAAGCCTTATCCGCATAAGCGGCAACAGATACGGCCTTGCCGTAAAACTGAACCTTGTTACCGGAGAATTCATTTGCCACCCGGACGGCTTCGGCTTTGTAAAACCTGAAAGCGGCGAAGGCGAAGATGTTTTCATAGGGCCGAGAAAACTTGGCGGCGCAATGCACGGTGATATTGTCGTATCAAGGGTCGAGGGCGTAAAGGATAAGGGCCGGCGCGAAGGAAGCATCATACGGGTTTTAAAACGCGCGAGAACAAGCGTCGTGGGAAGGTTCGTGCCGGAGCGCGGCTACGCATTGGTTGTGCCGTCTGACGCGAGAATAATCGACCCGATTATAATACCGCCGTCCGAAAGCAACGGGGCGGAAGACGGCCTGATAGTGGAAGCCGAAATAACAAGGTGGCCTTCGAAAGGCTCCGGCGCGGCGGGCAAGGTTATTAAAGTCATCGGAAGGCCGGAAAGCCCAGATGTCGAAGTCGAGGTAATACTTAAAAAATACGGCCTTGCCAACCTCTTTCCGCCCGCAGTCGAGTTTGAATCAAAGGGCGTGCCGCTTGCCGTTAGCCCTGCCGACATAAAAGGCAGAGTAGATCTGCGCGGCAAACTGACCGTAACCATAGACGGCGAAACAGCCAAAGACTTTGACGACGCCGTATCTATCGAAAGAACCACGGGCGGCTGGAGGCTTTTTGTGTCCATTGCGGACGTAAGCCATTACGTCACGCCTTTAAGCCCGATTGACATTGAAGCGTACGCAAGAGGCACAAGCGTCTACTTCCCGGACAGGTGCATACCGATGCTTCCGGAGGCGCTCTCAAACGGCATTTGCAGTCTTAACCCGAAGGTTGACAGGCTTGCGCTTACGGCCGAGATGGAATTCAACAGCGACGGCCATCTTGTTAAAAAGAAGTTTTATGAGAGCGTCATAAAAAGCGCGGAGAGGATGACATACACGGCGATAAAAAAACTCCTCTCAGGCGAAGACACGGAGCTTAATGTAAAGTATAATTGTATTATAAACGATATAAAGCTGATGGAAGAGCTTGCCCTTCTGCTTTCAGCGCTCCGCACGGCGGCGGGAAGCATTGACTTCGACCTGCCTGAACCGCAAATAATAATAGACATTGAAGGAAAGATAGAAAACATAGCGCGCTCCGAAAGAAACATAGCGCACAGAATAATCGAAGAATTCATGCTGTCGGCCAACAGGGCGGTTGCCTCGGAGTTTTCATCGCGCGGTCTGCCGTTTTTGTACCGCGTGCACGCGTCTCCAAGCGAAGAAAGCATAAATGACTTTAAAGAATTCATCGCAGGGCTTGGCCTTGTTATCAAAAGCAAGAGCGGCGCACCCGGGCCAAAGGCATTTCAAAGTTTGCTTGAAGAGGTAAAAGGCACCGTGGCCGAGCGTCTTGTAAACCACGTGCTTTTAAGGTCAATGAAGCAGGCGATATATTCAGATGAAAACATCGGCCACTTCGGCCTTGCGTTTGACGACTACACTCACTTCACGTCGCCCATAAGAAGGTACCCTGACTTGGTCGTGCACAGGCTTTTAAAACTTCTTCTGCGCTCGGAGTACGGCAAAAAAGAGAGAGACCGCATGACGGCGGAGCTTCCGGCCATCACGGCGCACGCCTCGGCAAGAGAGCGCAAAGCAATGGAAGCCGAGCGGGAAATTATAGACCTTAAAAAATGCCAGTTCATGAAGGACAAAGAGGGCGAGGCCTTTGACGGCTTTATTTCAGGAGTTGCGTCGTTCGGGTTTTTTGTGGAGCTGAAAGAATATTTTGTAGAAGCCCTTGTGAGAGTATCGTCCCTTGCCGATGATTATTACACGTTTGACGAAAAACGGCACACGCTGATCGGAAGCAGAACCAAAAGGACTTTCAGGCTTGCGGACCCGGTAAGGGTAAAGATTTCACGGGTTGACCTTGAAAGAAGGCGAATTGACGCGGAGCTTGACGGAGAAGCCTTTACCAAATCAATTGCCCCAATCCGTCCGCGCCAAAGTTACAAAGGGCGCGCCCGCAAGCGCAACTAAAGCGCTTTAGGAGGCTGTATGCGGACTATCAGACTGCACCTCGCCTACCAGAACATAAAACGGCTTAAAAACATAATTTCAGTATTTCTTAAGCACGGCTTTCACCCTTTGCTTGAGCGTCTGCATCTTCTAAGGCTTCTCTCCATGACGCAAAGGCTCACCGGAAAGAAGATAGCCCGCGAACAGGCGGAGCTTACGCTTGCCGTGCGTACCCGCCTTGCCATGGAAGAACTCGGCCCGACATTTATAAAATTCGGACAGATACTCTCAACCCGCCCGGACATACTGCCGGAGGAATTCGTTACCGAATTTTTAAAACTTCAGGATGAAGTACCGCCGGTTCCGTTTGGCGAGATAACCGCCGTAATGGAAATGGAGTTTAAAAAACCCTTCTCAGAGCTTTTTTCAAGCATTGAAGAAACCCCTATTGCCGCGGCTTCCATAGCGCAAGTACACAGAGCGATAACGCATTCCGGCGATGAAGTGGTGGTAAAAGTGCAAAGGCCGGGCATTGAAAAGACCATCGAGACGGATATTTCCATACTCGGCTACCTCGCAAAGGCCGTGGCGCGCCACATCCCTGAAAGCAGGATATACGACCCGTCAGGCATGGTGGATGAATTTTCAAGAGTTATAAAACGCGAGCTTGACTTCACTCTTGAGGCAAGCTATACGCAAAAATTCCGCGACAACTTCGCAAACGACCCAAGGGTGGAAATACCGGCAATACACTGGGATATGACCACACGGCGCGTGCTGACAATGGGGCGCGTGGAAGGAATAAAAGTTGACAGGGTTGGCGCGCTGAAAGAACGCGGCATAAACACCGCTAAAGTGGCACACCTCATGGCGGAGGTTTTTTTCAAACAGGTCTTTGAGCTTGGGCTATTTCACGGAGACCTCCATTCCGGCAATATATTCGTCATTTCAGAGGATAAAATAGCGCTTGTGGACTTCGGCATAGTCGGACGCGTGCGAAACGAAATGAAGGCGCGCCTTGCCGATATACTCATATGTTTCGCGAAAGACGACTTTGAAGGGCTTACTCGCGTTTACATGAAAATGGGCATACTGCCCGAAGGCATAGACAGGGCTTCATTTGAAAGCGATTATTATGATACAATGCTTCACTACTTCGGCAGGCCGCTGAAACACGTTAAAATCGGCGAGCTTATGATGGACTATATCCGCATGGCGGGCCGGCACAGCATAAGATTTCCGAGCGAGCTTCTTCTTTTCAACAAATGCCTGATCGAGCTTGAAGGACTTGCCAGAGTGCTGTACCCCGACGTGGATATTCTTGCTGAAAGCGAGCCCTACGCGGCAAGGCTTGTAAAAGAGCGCATTGGCCCGGCCTCGGTATTAAAAGACGCGGCCAAGTCTCTCGCCGACTACAAAGAACTTGTGGAGGAAGTGCCCGCGGAGATAAGGCGTATAATGAAAAAAATATCCGGCGACAGGCTCCGCATTGAATTCATGCACAAAGGGCTTGAAGAGTTCATGGGCGAGATTGACAGGTCGTCCAACAGGCTTACGTTCGGCATTATAGTGGCGGCGCTTGTAATAGGCTCGTCTCTGGTTGTTTCATCGCGCTCCGCGTCCGCCGTCATGGGGTACCCGTCGCTTGGCGTCATAGGCTTTATCATAGCGTCGGTTCTGGGATTATGGTTAATTATTCAAATATTGCGCTCAGGCAAATTCTAAAGGCACAGCTACGCTAATGAAGGCTACGAAAAAAATCGCGCTAACCGCGAAACAAAAGGGCGCGGTGGTAACGCTTGGCAACTTCGACGGCATACACATAGGCCACAGGCAGATACTCGGCAAAGTGGCGGAGCGGGCCAAGGCGCAAAGGCTCAAGTCAATAGTTTACACCTTTGAGCCGCATCCGCTTAAAGTCGTTGCGCCGCACAAAAGCCCTCAGCTCATCCTTGATAAAGAGGATAAAGAGGCCGTAATAAAGAGCCTTGGCATCAGCTCCGTAGTCTTCGCGCGTTTTACGCGCCAATTCGCCTCCAAACATCCGCGCCAGTTCGTTGAAGAGGCGCTCGTTAAAGGTCTGTCGGCAAAAGAAGTTTGGGTCGGCTCTGAATTTTCATTCGGCAGAGAGCGCCTCGGCACGTTTGAATACCTTAAAATCCTTGGCCATGAATTCGGCTTTAAAGCCTTCGCAATAACGCCCGTAAAAAGGGGGGGCGAGGTTGTAAGCAGTTCGCGGATTCGCGCGCTAATAAAGGCCGGAGAAGTAAAAAAGGCCGGCGCGCTTCTGGGGGCGAATTACCGCGTAAAAGGCGTTGTGGTAAAGGGCCGGGCGCTTGGCAAAGAAATAGGCTTTCCAACGGCGAATTTAAAAATAACGAGTGAAATACTGCCTCATGACGGCGTATACGCGGCCTATGCGCTTGTCAACAAAAAAAAATACAACGCGGTGGTGAATATCGGCGTTGCGCCGACGCTCGGGGAAAAACCCCTGACAATCGAGGCGCATATAATGGGCTTTAAAAGAAAAATATACAACGAAAGAATCGTTCTTGAATTCATAAAACGCCTGAGAGATGAAAAACGCTTTAACGGCATTGACGCCCTTGCAAGCCAGATAAAAAAAGACATTGCAATGGCAGGGAGGTGCTTTTGACTGTAACCGGAAAGACCAAAATAGTCGGCATATTCGGCGACCCGGTTGAGCACACGCTCTCGCCGGCCATGCACAACGCCGCTTTTCACGCGCTCGGGCTTGACGGCGTGTATCTGCCTTTTCATGTAAAGACCGGCAAACCCGGCGCGCTGAAAAAGGCCGTTGAAGCAATTCGGTCGCTAAACCTCGCGGGCGTGAACGTTACAATACCTCACAAAGAAATGGTGCTCAAATATTTAGACGAAATAGAAGAGCAGGCAAAGCTTATAGGCGCGGTTAACACCATAATAAACGAGAACGG
>SCQA01000171.1 GCA_004298725.1 bacterium | reverse complement strand
AAACTTCCTTGAAGGTGAAGATACCCTTGCAACTTTTAATGCGTTCAGGGCAATGGGCGTGGACATAGAGCGCAGAAGCGGATTGTCGCCGATACTTGAAATAAAAGGCGTTGGGCTTAACGGCCTGAAAGAGCCTAACGACGTTATAAATTGCGAGAATTCCGGCACAACCGCGCGCCTGCTTACAGGGCTTTTATCAGCGCAGAGTTTTTTCAGCGTCTTGACAGGCGATGATTCATTACGCGGCAGGCCAATGAAGCGCGTTGTTGACCCTCTAAGGCTTATGGGCGCGGACATAAACGGAAGAAAAGAATCTACGCTTTTACCTCTTGCCATTTCAGGTGGTAAACTTAAAGGAATAGAGTATTCCACGCCCGTTGCAAGCGCGCAGTTAAAGTCCTCGCTCCTTCTTGCAGGCCTTTATGCCAAAGGGGAAACAATAATAACCGAGCCTGCAATGAGCAGGGACCACACTGAGAGGATGCTAAAGAGCTTCGGCGCTGACATAGAAGTTAAGGGGAATACGGTGCGTATCAAGCCGGGCAAACAGCTTCAGGCTCAAAGGATTACGGTTCCGTGCGACATATCGTCAGCCGCTTTTTTTATGGTGGGCGCCATGATAACGCCGGATTCAGATATTCTATTAAGAGGTGTAGGTGTAAACCCGACGCGCACAGGTATAATTGAAATTCTAAAACAGATGGGCGGGTTAATCAATACGCAGATAATAGGAGAACTTACCGGAGAGCCGGTTGCCGATATTCGTGTAACGACCTCAAAATTAAAAGGTATAGAAATAGATGAGAACCTGCTTTTGCCTGCCATAGACGAATTCCCTGTTATTTGTATTGCCGCGGCCTTTGCCGATGGTGTTACTACCATTACAGGCGCCAAAGAATTGAGAATAAAAGAGAGCGACAGGATAAAGGAAATGGCAGGAGTGTTAAAAGCCATTGGAATAGAATGTAAGGAGCTTGCGAACGGCATTATTATTACAGGCAACAACGGCAAAGCCATACAAGGCGGCGTTACGCTTGACACCAAGGGCGACCACCGCATTGCAATGTCCGTTGCCATTGCCGCTTTGCGCGCTGAAAACGGCATTGAGATAGAAAACTGGGAGTGCGCGGACGTGTCGTTCCCCGGTTTTTTTAATACATTAAACAAAGTATCCGTAAGATGAGCGCCGGGGCCGGTAAAAAAGGGGCTGTAATAGCCATTGATGGGCCAAGCGGAGTGGGCAAGACAACGGTTGCCAAGCTCCTTGCCAAGAGGCTTAACTATCGTTACGTAGACACCGGCGCCATGTACCGCGCCTTCGCAGTGGCGGCAAATACGGCAGGGATTGATTTAAACGACAACGACGCACTTAAAGCCTTTGCGGATAAAGCCGTGGTGCGCTACGGTTTTGACGGAAGCATAAGCGTAAACAACAAGGACTTGACCGGCCTGATACGTACGCAGGAGGCGGGCGCGCTTGCCTCGGTTGCGTCTTCCAGAAAGTCCGTAAGAGATTTGCTTGTAAGGCTTCAAAGGGAGCTTGGGTTGGAGGGCGCGGTTGTCATGGAAGGCCGCGACATCGGGACGGTGGTCTTCCCCTCGGCGGACGTCAAGTTTTTTCTGGACGCTTCTCACAACGAAAGGGTGAAGAGAAGGCACCTTGAGCTGATTGCAATAGGCTTGTCAATCAAGGAAGACGTCAGCAAGGAAATTGAGCAGAGGGACAAACGGGACACTGAAAGGGCCGAGTCGCCCCTTACCAAGGCAGAGGACGCCGTATTCATAGATACAGGCGCCCTCAGCGCCGAAGGCGTGGTTGAAAAGATGCTCGCGATAATCAAGGAGAAGGGCGTTGCAGATATTCATAGCTAAGTCAGCCGGGTTCTGTTTCGGCGTAAAGCGCGCGATAAACATGGCTGAAAAGTGCGCTGAAGAGACGCATTCGCCCATTTACACGCTCGGCCCGATAATACACAACCCGCAGGCGGTAAAGCGCCTTGAAGAGTCGAATGTTTACGCGAAAAAGGGCCTTGATGAAATTAGCGAAGGCACGGTTATAATAAGGTCGCACGGCGCTAAACTTGAGGAGCACAAGGCCGCGAGG
>SCQA01000170.1 GCA_004298725.1 bacterium | reverse complement strand
TGAACCTTAAACCTGCTCCGTTCATAACTCTAACCGGCGGATACAGGTACTTCAAGTTGCACGTGGTAAAGGACAACGACTCTGGTAATTTTAACCTTACCGGGCCGTTTGTAATGTTAAAAGCGCAGTTCTAATCTTTTTGAGTTGCCGTTAATGTCAAGCAGTGCGTCCGTCTTTGCCCCGCCTTAAATGGCCGGGCAAAGACGTCCTGTATGAACGGTACTAGTTTTTGCTGGTTGCTTTTGCGGGTTCAAGTTTACAACTTTAACCCTAAGGTGCAAAGAAGGAGTATTTGCGCTATTATGAAATAAAAAGTTCAGATTTAAACCCTAACCAGCACATGAGAACCAGCGCATGAGAGCAACTTGAACCACGCTAATTCGGCATATATGCCGCACAGTTAGTTGTGCGGTTTCATCACGTGAATTTAATTTAAATTGCTTTCTGCGTTATACCCTTTAACGCGTTAATCATGAAAATCTTTAGTTACCTCGGGTCAATGGTCATCAACCGGTTGCGTGATATTTACGCCGTATGGAAGATCATAGCCTTTTCCTTGTATTCCGTCATATTCAGATTTCACGTCGGGCGCAAGGCCACTTGGAGCGTAATTTTAAAGCAGATATACTTCGCCGGGTTCGAGGCCGTGCCTATAATATCGTGGATTTCACTTGCCCTTGGGCTTATAATCGTAACACAATCGCTTTCAATATTGCCGAAGGTGGGCGGAGGCGGGCTTGTAGGCGATATTCTCGTGTGGGTTGTGGTGCGCGAGGTCGGGCCTATATTCTCCGCCATTATCGTCATAGCGAGAAGCGGCACCGCCATAGCTTCAGAGCTTGGCAGTATGAAGATATCAAGGGAAATAACGTCTCTCGAAGTAAGCGGCATTGACCCGATGCACTATCTTATTATGCCGAGGGTTATAGGCGCGGCAATAAGCGTTTTCGTGCTTACGTTCTATTTTGAAATCATATCGATATTCGGCGGATATTTGCTTGCGGGGTTTGAAAAAAGCATGACCTTTTCCGTTTATATCGCAAGCGTTTTGGCGGCGCTCGGCTTTAGGGAAATTATCGCTTCTGTACTCAAAAGCGCGCTCTTCGGCCTGCTTATAGGCGCTATATGCGCCGGCAGGGGGCTTAAGGTGCAAAAGAGCATAACCGAAATACCGCAACAGACCACGAAGGCGGTAATAGGAAGCTTCAAGGCTGTTTTTTTCATTGACGCCGTCGTTACTTTCATATTTTTCATGATTTGATTTTCAAAGGCGGCTGTGACTATGCCCTGCCTAATAGAATTTAACGGCGTTACAAGCCGTTCAGACAACGGTGGCATTGTCTTTGAAAATGCCGGCCTTATGCTTTCAAGCGGCGAAAAGGTGCTTATTTCAGCACAGTCCGGCTCAGGCAAGGGCGAGTTTTTAAAGCTTGTCGCCGGCCTTATTAAACCGGATAAAGGCGAAGTCCTTCTTTTCGGGGAAGATACGGCAGTGCTTTCGCCTGAGAGGTTGAACCATCTTAGAAAGAAGATCGGCTTTGTTTTTCAGGACGCGGTTCTTATAAGCAACCTGAAAGTAATAGAGAACGTCGCTTTGCCGCTCTTGTATCATACGGACTTGCCGCGAGAGGATTGCATGAAAAGGGCGCTTGAGCACCTTGACATGGCCGGCTATAAGGGAGGCGCGTGGGCGCTCCCCGGCCCTCTGCCTCTGTACGCTAAAAAAGAGGTGGCTATAGCTAAAGCCCTTGCAATGGAGCCGGAGATAGTCATATGCGAAAACCTCTCCGCAGGGCTTAACGTTGACGAGCTAAAGCACCTTGCCGCTTTGTTAATGAATTATAAGTCTAAAAAACCGGAAAGTCTTCTTATCATGACAGCTATTACGGAAGCGGACGCGGCGTTTTTGTCGCCTGAGCGCGTTTTAAAAATAGAAAATTACAGATTTGCGTAATCCAAGAGTTGAAGCCAATGGATGAAAGACTAAAAGACAAGGACAGCAGATTCAAGCGCCTTGAGATTAAGATTGGCGTGCTTGTATTCATCGCCATACTCGGCATTGCCGCGATAGTGGCGCTTGTAGGCATTAAAAGCGACATCTTTACCAAAAAGTTCGTCGTGTCATTTGCAACGGATAGCGGCGCGGGTTTTATTGAAGGCATGCCGGTCAAGCTTTCGGGCTTTAAAATAGGCAGGGTTAAAACCATCGAACTTTCCGATACCGCCCGCGTAAAGGTAACTCTTGAAATAAACAAAAAATATCAGCGCTGGCTGAGGCGCGGCACCGTAGCCAAGGTTGGTAAGGAAGGCTTCATCGGAGAATCAGCGGTTGACGTAAGCTCCGGAGGCGCAAGCGGAGAGCTTTTAAAAGATAACGACGTTATAATTTTCGAGAAGGCAAGAGGCATAGAAGACCTTGTTGAGCAGGTAAAGCCTGTTCTGCAAGAGGTAAGGGACATAATCCATTACGTCAACGACCCCGCCGGAGATATAAAGCAGACGCTTGCAAATGTCAAGGCAATGAGCGCGGAGTTCCGCGTTACCAAGGCCAAGGTGGACGGCGTAATTGACGAGACCGGAGCCGCGATTAAAAAGGTCAACGCTATTATCGAAACGGCCGGCTCTCAGTCAAAGACGGCGCTTGAGAGCACGGCCAAGATAATGAAAAACCTTGAAGCAACCACGATGAAGATAGAGCCTGTCATGGATAAGGTCGGCAAGATTGCGGCAGACGCCGAGACCGCCGTAAAGCGCCTGCCCGTTGCAATGGAGAAAATTGAAAAGACGGTTGACAACGTAAAGGGCATAACCGAGGCGCTCTCAGGCGAAACCCCGAAGATGAAAGACCTTCTTGGCGACGTGCGTGACGCGGCCAAAGACGGCAAGGCGCTTGTAAAGGGCCTGCGTGAAAGCTGGCCCGGCAGTTCCATAGCGCCGAAGCTTAAGGAGCCTTCGCTTGTTCCGCTTGACGGTTTTTTGCCGGCACCGGCGATGGAACCCGGTAAAAAGGAGAAATAGCAATGCTATTTTACAGGCGTTTTACAGTTTATGCCGCTGGGTTTGTTTTATTTGCCGTTGCTGTTTACGGGTGCGGCGGCAACGCGGTAAAAAAGTCTGCTACCCAAACAAAGGCTACTGACGCCGCTACAATCGGCGCCGACGCAGTTGCTTCCGGCGACACGTCAAGGGCGATAGACAAGTTTAAAGAGGCTGTGCGCCTTGACAGGACGATTGACGACCGCGAAAGCGAGTTAAGAGACCTTATAAGCCTCTCACGGGCGTATTTGCTTGAACCAAACCCTGATATGGCTACGGAGTATGTAAACGACGCGGTCCGCATCGCGTTAACGCTGAAAAACGACGAAAGGCTCTCTGACGCGTATGCCACGCTTTCATCCGCTTGCTACGCGAAGGGCGATTATGACGCCGCGCTACTCGCTATTAATTCCGCTTCTGCAATTGACGATCGCCTTCAGAAACGCTCGGGCGCGAAGCTGAATATAAAAGGCAATGTTTTGATAGCCATGGGCAGGCGCGCCGAGGCCGAACAAGTCTGCCTAAGCGCCCTTAGCCAAGCGGGTAAAGACGGCACTCTCGCGGAGACGGCTAACGCGCACAGGACGCTCGGGTTTTTGAGCGCGGGTAAATCCGAGTACGCGACCGCTTTTGATTTTTATTCAAAGGCTTATGAAATTGACAAAGGCTTTGGCTATTCCGCGAAAGTGGCGGTTGACCTTGCCGGCATGGGCGAGGCGCAGTTTTCTCTTGGCAAAACAGCCGAAGCGGCCGGTTTTTTTGAGCGCGCCTATACGGTAAATCTAAACGCTGGCCGCGCTGGTGCGGCAATTGAAAACCTTGACAGGCTTATTTCAATTTACAAAAACGCCGGCGATGAGCCAAACGTTGCGCGTTTTACGGCGCTCAAGCAAAAACTCGCGGGCAAAGAGCACGGGAACGGGACAAACGTAAAATGAAGCCGCGGGTTTTGATAGTTGACGACGACGAAAAAAACGCCATACTGCTTACCGTAAAGCTTGAACGGGACGGCTTGGAAACCCAGCGGGCGTCCAACGGCTTGGAGGCTCTTGCCAAAGTGACGCCGTTTAACCCTGACCTGATACTGCTTGACGTGATGATGCCCAAGATGGACGGCTACGAAACTTTACGGCGGTTGAAGTCGTCCGAGGCTACAAGGCTTGTGCCGGTGATTATGCTTACGGGCAGGAGCGAGACTGAAGACAAGGTCATGGGTTTTGACGAAGGCGCTGAGGATTATATAATAAAGCCTTTTAGTCTTAAAGAAGTTTCCGCGCGCGTCAAGGCTATTTTGCGGATGCGCGCCCTTCAAACTAAACTTCTTGAAACGGAAAAGATGGCCGCTCTCGGCGGAATAGTCGACGGCATAGCGCACGAGGTGCGAAACCCACTTGCCGCAATAGGCGGCATGGCGCGCAGGCTTTACGAGCACGAAACAGACGCCCAGCATAAAACATACGCAAGCACTATAATAAAGTCGGTCGAGCGCCTTGAAAGGATGCTTGGCAGGATTGACGAGTATAAGAAGATACTTGTATCGTCACTGGCGCGCGGCGACATTGACGCGGTAATATTGAAAAGCATTGCGTCCGTGAGAAACGTAATTG
>SCQA01000169.1 GCA_004298725.1 bacterium | reverse complement strand
CCCGCCCTGCCTGTTCTGCCTATTCTGTGAACGTATGATTCAGGGTTTTGAGGTATGGAGTAGTTAACCACGTGGGATATGTCGCTTATGTCAAGGCCTCTGGCGGCAACGTCAGTCGCCACAAGCACGTCAACTCTGCCGCTTTTGAAGCGTTTCAGCACCGCCTCTCTTTGCGACTGCGTAAAGTCGCCGTGCATGGCGTCAGCGTCATAGCCCTTGAGTTTAAGGCTTCCCGCCACTTCGTCGGCTTCTTTTTTGGTGTGGCAAAAGACGAGAAAACGGCCTGAGTCGTATGAGTCAATAAGTCTGCTCAGCGCGTCAAGCTTGGCTTCGTTTCTAACCTCGAAAAATACCTGACTGATGGACGGCGCGGTGAGCGTGTCGGTTGTAATTTTTATTTTTTCAGGCGTTTTCATGTAGCGTTTGGATATTTTAAGTATCGCGTCCGGCATCGTCGCTGAAAAGAGCATGGTCTGGCGTTCCGTTGGGGTTTCGCTTAAAATTCGCGTAATGTCGTCGACAAAACCCATGTCGAGCATCTCGTCTGCTTCGTCAAGCACGACGACCTTAACGCCTTTTAACAGCAAGGTCTTTCTTTCAATATGGTCTATAAGCCTTCCGGGCGTGCCCACCACTATGTGCACGCCGCGCCTCAGTGCGCTTATCTGCCGTTCTATTGAAGTGCCGCCGTACACGGGAATGGCGTGCAACCGGCTGAATTTGCCGAGCTTGTTCATTTCTTCAGCGGCCTGCACGGCAAGCTCCCTCGTTGGCGCAATGATAAGCGCTTGGACGTTTTTGTTAAGAGGGTCTATCTTTTCAATTATCGGTATGCCGAAGGCCGCAGTCTTGCCTGTGCCTGTTTGAGCTTGTCCTATAAGGTCTTTGCCGGTAAGAAGCACCGGTATGGTTTTTACTTGTATGGGCGTCGGCTCTTCAAAGCCCATTGCCTTGACCGCTTTTAAAACGTCAGCGCTCAGGCCGAAATCATCAAATGTGCGTTTTTCCAATTTGTTCTTATGCTCCTTATTAAAGGTTAGATTTTTTTGTATTATATAACAAAAACTTCAATAAAGATACTATTAAGCTGGTAAAAATTAAACCGCGCTTTTTCTAATGCTCCGGCCCGTAGCGTATGTTGTATTCGAACTGGCCCTTTATGGTCAGGTTTTCAACCGCGAAATTTTCGGGAAATTGCGGAAAAGGCCCTGCAAGCCTGATGGCGGTTACGGCGGCGTCGTCAAGAGCGGGGTAGCCTGAGGATCGCGCAACGCCGACGTTTGAAAGACTGCCGTCGCGGTTGATGGTGAAGTTTATCTGCACTTTGCCTTGCCATCCGTTGCGTATGGCGGTTTCAGGAAACTCCCAGTATATTTCAATCCTGCGCTTGACGTTGTTTATTAGATAACTTTGGTACCGCCATTCCGAGGTGTTAAGGTCAAGTATTTTCCCTTTTTCCGCAAGGGGCGCTTCTTTTTCATAGTTTCTTGTCAATTCTTCAACCTTAGCGCCGGGCAGGAAGAGGTTGGGTCTGGCCGGGCCGGCTTCGGATGGCAGGCTTTTTTCGCTTGTTGTTTTGCTGGTTGCATTTTGCGGTTGAAACGGCAAGGCCGCTGACGAAGGCTCTGTGATTGACGAAGGTTCCGGAGCTTTTAAAACCGAGCCGGTTTGCGCCTTTTGCAGGGGCGATGAGGACGGTTTTTGCGTGTTTCCAACCTTGATTGTTCCGTTATCGCCGTTGGCCTCAGTTTTCATTGCGGACGTTGGTAGCGGAGTCTTGTCCGCTTTACTCCTTAGAGCATGCGGAGTT
>SCQA01000168.1 GCA_004298725.1 bacterium | reverse complement strand
TTTACGCGTCAACGTCGCTTAGCACCGCCATAACCGCAACTTCAACCGCAATTACCGTAGGTTCAACATCTGGTTTTGCCGTGTCGCCTTCTTCCATACAGATAGATTCGGAAAAAATCTGGTACACCGGCATGACGGCCACGTCGTTTACAGGCATTACACGCGGCTACGGCGGAACTACGCCGGCAAGCCATTCAACAGGAGCGGTAATTTACAGGCTTTCGCCTTTTAGCCTTAATGCCGCAGGAAGCTTGCTTGGAGGAGACACCGGCACGATAACATGGAAGTACATGGCCAACTCCGCAGGCACTGTAAACTTCAACGCGCGCGCAAGCGATTCCACCGGTACGGCGAATTCATTAAGCAAGACGTCAAACTCCGTAACAATAGGCGACTTTACTTCGGTTATCGGCATATACCCTGAGACTGCCGTCAACAACCAGAACGTAACCGTAAGCATGACCGTGCAAAACAACGGCCCTTCCGCTCTTGTAAACGTAGCCCCGTCAGCGCTTACTGCCGGGGCAGGGTGCCTTGCGACGCACACGCTTGTGTCCGGGCCGTCTCCGGCAAGCATTTCTTCAATAGCGCCGGGCGGCTCCGGCGTATTCACGTGGACATATACCGTTGCAGGAACCGCTGGAACAAGTTATTGCCTAAGCGGCTACGCAATGGCTAACGGCCCCGTGTCAAGCGTTGCATCAACGTCAAACACCGGTATCTTTTCAAATTTTTCAACGTCAATAACGCCTGCGTCAATATCTTCCGGCACTGGCACGGCACTTGCCCCTCAGACGTTTACATGGACAATAACCAACGCGGGCACATGTCCGATTAGTCGCGTGGAAATAACAATACCTACTCAAGCTACTTGCGCTACAACAGGGTGGTGTCTTAATATTGCCCCTGCAACAGGGTACCCTGCAACCGCTCCAGTTGGATGGACTGGCACTTTACGCGCCGGCCCGCCTGATACAATTCGTTTTACCGGCGCGGTAAACCTTTTGCCAGGTGCAAGCGCTACTTTGCCTGTGCCGTTCAAATCAACGCAAACCGTTACAACGGATACATATGTGAATTTCCCAATTACGCTGAGGGAAGCCAAGACAGTTGCGCCTTGCACCGCGGGACTGACGGATTACGCCGGTAGCACTGAAATAACAGTAACGGCTAACGGTATGACAATAGCCTCTGCCCCTGTGGGGCCGGTTCCGGCGGATGGAAGCTCGGCTTACACAATTACCGCCACTCTTAAAAACGGTTTAACGCCGCTTTCCGGCAAAACAATTTCGTTCTCAAGCACGAACGGCTCTTTAAGCTCGGCTACGGCAGTAACCGACGCAAACGGCGTTGCAACCGTCAAGCTGATAGCGCCGTCCAGCTTGGCGGCTTTAACGGCCACGGTAACGGCGTCTTACCTGAACACGGCAATAACTACTGCGCCTCTTAGCTTCAGCGCTTATGCAAACGTAAATTTAGCGTACTGGGGCGGTCTTACGCCAAGTTGCGCTGTGACGGGTTCGCCTGCGTCATTTAGCCTTAATGTAAAGAACACAAGCGCAACGGCTATGGCGCTTGCGTCAAACAGCTTCTTTGCGTTTAATGACGGCGTTAATACATATTGCGCCTACCTTAACTCCGGCTCCGCTGGCGCTGTTGCTGGAGGCTCGGTTAAAGCGCTTACTTTTGGTTCTTCGTCAAGCGCCGGAGCAGGCGCAGGTGTAACGGTGCCTGCTCCGTTCGCGGCAGGTAAGTACACCCCGATGTCTAACGCAACCCCATGCACCGGGCTTGCGAGCGGACTCTATTTGTATGAAAGCGCGACGAGTTTAAACAACCAATACAGAAATATCACTGACTCGGTTACGGTTGGCACAAGTTGTGCCGGAGCTGGAAATGTAGGCAACACTTTAAATGTGATTGATTGGCATGAAATAAAATAAGGGCACCTCTAAAAATTCCTAATTTTTAGAGTCACCCATAAGTTTACTTTTCAGAATACAGTGCAAGCAATTCATGGTCGTGCCGTCAGGATTTTACTCCTGACGGCACGACTAATAGTAAAAATTCCACCCATTCCTATGTACTCTACAGCAATTAGAGAGGAAAAAATTGAAGTTCCCCATATAAGGAGGTAAAACAAAAAAAGAGTTCTGCAAAGGTCACTTTTTAAAAATGTAAGAGATTAATTCTTTGGAGTTGGATAATCAGAGTTTCCAAAAGTTTTTTTATGTCAAACACTCTTTTTCCGGCAAATTTTTCCGCGCACTGCACTCAAAAACCTATCGTTTAAAAGAAGAATATACTTTTAACATTTTTGACAAATTTTTAGCTTGACAGATTTTTTTTTTTAGTTTATAACTATAGAAAAATAAATCTATAATCATACACTTTTTTGTTCTTAAATACGATTTTAGAAATAAGTAGCTTTAATTAATCTGCATGGAATTAGAAATACGTATATATTTCCATGTGAAAAACGTAACAACAAAAAGCGGTTATCAATGAAAACATCTGAAGTACTTGAAAAGACAGGCATACCAAGACATAAGCTCTATTACCTTGAGCAGAAGGGTTATATAAAGCCCAAAAGATTGCCTGCCGGCGATCTTGAGACGCGCGATTATACAGGGGACGACCTTAAAATGGTTGAGCTTCTCTGGAAGTATTTAAAGCTTGGTTTTAAACACAAAGTGGCTTTTGAGAAGGCAAAGGGCGATTTCGGCGTTCAAAGTATGTAACACACCTTGAGGGGCAGGCGCCATTATGTACGAGAAATATTTTTATCTCAAAGAGGGGCCATTTAATATCACGCCGGACACCCGTTTTCTTTTTCTTACACGAAAACACAGGGAAGCGCTTGACCTGCTAATTTACGGCATAACAAGCAGAAAAGGTTTTATAATGCTTACCGCCGAGGTAGGCATGGGTAAAACGACGATATGCAGGGCGCTTCTTGAAAAACTGCCCGGCAACGTCGAGACAGCGCTTATTCTTAACCCGCTACTTTCAGGGCATGAACTGCTTAAGGTTATTACGGCCGAGTTTGGGCTGAAACCTGCCGGAGACACCGTAAAAGACCAGCTTGACGCTTTAAACGTATTGCTTCTCAAAACAGCGGCTGATGGAGGCACGGCCGCTATTATAATAGACGAAGCGCAAAATTTAAGCGCAGAAGCGCTCGAGATGATACGGCTTTTGTCTAATCTTGAAACGGAAAAAGCCAAACTCTTGCAAATTGTCCTTGCCGGGCAACCTGAATTCAGGCAAAAAATGGAACTGCCTGAACTTAGGCAACTTAATCAGCGGATTATCGTCAGGTATCATATTGACCACCTTGATAAAGCTGAAACCTCTCAATATATACGCGCGCGTCTTTTTATAGCAGGCGGCGGCGCGTCAATGCCGTTTACGGACAAAGTAGTGTCGGGCATCCATGAAAAATCAGCCGGTGTGCCGAGAAAAATAAATATAATTTGCGATAGGGCGCTTACAGCCGCGTATGTTTACGATAAAAAGATTTGCGATGAAGAATCGTTTGCTAAAGCAATTGAAGAGCTTACAAAAGAGGGGTATCTTACGGCTCCAGTAAGGAAAAAATGGCTTAAATTCAGCCTATTTCCATATATCGCGCTTTCGACGTTCGCTGTTTTTCTTTTAGCCGGCATCCTCTGGGCATTGGAAGTTTAATACGCGGCATATTTTTTCAGGGTATTTTTTTCATGAGCATTATACATGACGCGCTAAAAAAAGTTGAAAACAGCCCCAACTTGAACGCCGGCGGCACGAGTAACGGGTACGGCAATTTCTGGCAATCCGCTCCTGGGCGTTCTCGCAAGGTTGCCGTTGTGGCCGGCATAGGCTCAGCCGCGGCGGCATTGATAGTCGCTTCCGTATTTATGCAATATCGCGGAGTTATATTTAACGGTACTGTTCCGGTAAAAACGCTTACGCAGGTTGCAAAAGCTCAGCCTCAAATTACGCCGGCAGTAAATGCCGTAAACGCGGATCCAAAAGCCGCAATAACTCCGGTTGAGACGGACCATCCAGATGCCGGGCGCTTGACAACGCCCGAAAACGAAGAAGTTGAAATCCGCGGCAAGCGTGGTTTAAGTTTTTACGCTTCAGGCCGTTACACCGAAGCTGTTGATGAATTTAAAGCCGCTCTCGTCATTGTTGCCGACCCTGTAAAAAAGAGCGTTTTTTACAATAACACCGGGCAGGCCTATTCTCGGCTTGAAGAGCAGGGGAACGCTGAAGCCGCTTTCAAACAAGCCTTAAAATTAAATTCAGCCTATCCGGAGGCGCTTAATAATTACGGCGTACTTCTGCTTAAAAAAGGCGATTACGCAAAGGCGTTAGATCTTTTTAACAAGGCAGTGTCATTAAGAAAAGATTACGCTGATGCGTATCTTAACGTGGCGGTGTCGCTTGAATATATGAGAAGGCACGCCGAAGCCGCACAAGCGTACGAAAAATTCCTTTCATTAAACAGCGCCAAACCGGACAGGGATCGTCAAGAAAACACAACGGAGATACAAAAGAGGCTCAAGGGCATTAAAGCCGGAATTCTTATCGCAGATTAGTAATTGAGCCTCTAATGAAAAAATGCTGTCATTCCTGAAAAAAAATATTATCGGCGTCGACATCGGCTCATGCGCTTTAAAGATTGTTCAGTTTAAAGGCGGCAGAGGTTCCTATACTCTTACAGCCGCGGTTAGCGTTAACGCAGACAAATCTGCCGTAGCCGCTTCTGAAACCGGCGTAACCAACGCGGAAGTTTCAGGGCTTATAGCCGAAATAATAAGGTCCAAGAATCTTAAACCGCGTCTTGCCGCGTCGGCAATGCCGCCGCATACGCTCTTTATACGTAATCTGTATCTTCCGGTTATGCCTGAGCGCGACATGAAGGAGGCGGTAAAATGGGAGATACGCAAAGAAATATCTTTTCCTCCAAGCGAACTGATATCCGACTACGTTTTGGCTGGGTCCAGCGCTAAGTCCGCTGAAAACCTTGTTTCTATAATTGCTTTTGGCTCAAGAAGAAGCGACGTTGAGAAAATTTCAAATATATTAAAAACCGCCGGTCTTGAGCTTCGCGTCGCGGACGCGGTGCCGATGGCCATGCTTGCTGTTTTTGACATTAATAACGATTGGGAACACGGCGTTAATTATGCCATGCTTGATATAGGCCAGTCACGTTCCACGCTTGCCATATTTAAGGAAAAGAAATTGTGCTTCGCCCGCGAAATAACCTACGGCGGAGCGGACCTTACCGCCGCCCTTGTAGACGCCATGCGTAAAGACCAGCCCGAAGCGGAGCAATATAAAATCGAGCACGGACTGAACGCCCCTGACGAGGAATTTAAAAAAGCGATGTCTTCATCCGTTGAAGGCCTTTGCGCCGAGCTTCAGCGTTCGTTTGACTACTATCAGGCTCAGTTCCGCGAAGGCGCCGTAAGCAAGCTCTTTTTATCGGGCGGCACCGCTACGTTAAAAGGGATTGACGAATTTATTTCGCGCTCAATCGGCATATCCGCCTTCCGGCACGACCCGTTCAAAAGGGTGAAAATACCGAAACAACTTGCCAGCCCTGCGCTATCAGAATCAAGTCCGTCTCTGAACGTGGCGGCCGGGCTTGCCTCGAGGTCGATTTAAAGATGATAAAAGGCATAAATCTAATTCCGGATGAAATCCAGTTTGAATGGCGTTTCAACAGAATCCGCTTCATTGTGAAGATTTCAGCGGTGATTTACATCGCCGTATTCTTTTTGTTGTATTTGAATCAGACCAAAAATGTCGGCGCCAAGTTAAAAGAGATAGGTTCAATAAATGCGCAAAAACAACAGCTTACCGCCGCAAACGCGCAGTTTTTTGACCTGCACGGTAAATTTGACGAGCTTAAAAAAACTGAGCAAGATATGAAAAAGCGCGTTGAAATCGCGGCAAGCCTTGATGAAAAAAAACTGTCGTGGTCAGCCGTGCTTAAGCGCCTCAGCGTTGAAATGCCAACCGGCATTTGGCTAAAAAACTTCACAACTTCCGACGAGGCCGGCGTCAGGAAGATTCGAATTATGGGAAGCGCCATGTCAAACAAAGCCATTTCCGATTTTATCTTTCATCTGGAAAACATGGGTTTTCTGCACGATGTTCTGCTTGGATATTCTCAGAAAAAAGATCTTGCCAAGGCTGTTATTTATGATTTTGAAATAACCTCCAATCTTACGCGCACCGAAGAGCTTGCGTATGAATAAAACTGACATAAAAAATCTTTTTAGTAATATTGACTTAACCATTTTCAAGAGGTTCAGAAAAGACGTGCCGTATTTGATCTTTCTAATCGGCATCGCGGCTGTTTATTTTTTTTATTTGAATCCTCGTAACGCGAAACTAAGCCAACAGGTTGAAAGAGATTTGCAAGCGGCCCATGCCGACATCGACCGGATAAAGGCTGAAATAGAGGCGTCTGAAGGCCTGAAAAAAAACGTCGACAACGCGGTGGCCGCGCTTAAAAAAGCCGATGAAAAAATAAAAAATCTTGGTGAAAAACTTCCGTCCAAAAAACGTGTCTCGAAAATTCTCGCTGAAATCGCCGGTTACGACACATACGGCGGAGTGCGCATACTTTCCGTCAAACCCATGCCGATGGAGGAAAAAGGCGACCTCATCAGGCTTCCGTTCCAGATTACCCTTGAGGCGCGTTTTCATTCTTTTGGCGAGTATCTTGAAAGGCTTGAAAACCTGCAACGCGTGATGATAGTGGACAATTTTCTTATTGAAACAAAAGATGACGGCAAAGGCGTGCTTACGGCGCAAATGTATTTAAGCGCTTACGTCCTTTCCACCGGAAAATTATGAAGGTTAACAGCTTAACCCGCATTGCCAAAATTTCCGCGCTTACGTTCTCTCTCGCGGCGTTATTACAACTGGCCCCTTTTACACGCGCTTTGTCTTTATGCCATGCAGTTGAATCCATAACTGAAACAGCGGAGCTTCCGCGAGCCAAACGACCGTCTGCTCCGTGGGGCAAAGATCCGTTCGTTCCGTTGGTGTCAGCCACCTCAACGCATAACGGCCTTAAACTGAGCGCCATCTTCTACAACTCAACCAAGCCGTCTGCGATAATCAACGGAAATATAGTGTCCGTGGGAAGTATTATAACCGGACAAAAAGTTATTGCCATAGATAAGACTCATGTTATACTGCAAGGTGAAACCGGAAAAGTACGACTCGACATAGCAAGCGCACCGGAGCCAGATGACGAAAAAAAATAACGCACTCAAAATCATTAAAGGCCGCATTGTAAAGTCCGCCGTTTTTCTTGCCGCGTTTATATTTCTTTTTTTTGCGAACGGCTACTCTTTAGCCGCCGAGCAGATTGACTTGAAAAGCAAAATAGAAAACGATAAACGCCTTTTCTCGATAGAAGTGCGCGACGCGCTGACCTCGGACGTAATGCGCGCCCTTGCCCAGCAAAGCGGCTTCAACCTGATACTCGGCGACGGCGTTGACGGCAAGGTTACGCTAAGCTTCAACGATATAGTTTTTAAAGACGCCATGGAGATGATATTAAAGGCAAGCGGGCTTACGTATTCAATACAAAATAACGTTTTCTGGGTCGGTAAAAAAGTTGACAACTCGCCGGACATGGTAACCGAGATGGTGCGCATGAACTATGCCGACCCTTCAAGCGCCTTAACGCAGATTAAAAGCGCGTTGTCGCTTAACGGCACCGCGTTAGTTGACGCGAGGATGAACGCGATAATTATAAGGGATCTTCCAGCCAATATCATAAACGCCAAGAAGGTTCTTAAAACAATTGACACTCAGACAACTCAAGTGCTGATTGAAGCAAGAATAGTTGAAACCTCCACATCGTTTTCACGCCAGTTAGGCGTGCAATGGGGCGGCGAATACGCCAGCAGTAGGAATTCGATATCAGGCGCATCGGCACTGCCAATGTCCACAAGCATCAGCAAAAATTTCGCGGTAAACTTGCCGGCTCCCGGCGCTACATCAGGGGTTGGCATTGTGCTTGGCAGTCTTCTAAGCAACAAACTTCTGCTTGATATTCAGCTTTCAGCCGCTGAAAGCAGGGGCGACCTTAAAATCGTAGCGCGGCCGAGAATTGCTACCGTAAACAATAAATCAGCTTCCATTCACAGCGGTATGACCATAAGGGTGAAGCTTTCTCAGGGGTTGACGGTATCCACCGGAGGGAGCACAGGCGGCACTTCTTCAGGTAGCTCAAGCGGCGTGCAGGAAATAAAAACCGGAATAGACCTTACCGTTACCCCTCAAATTTCTTCAGATGATTTTATTCAACTTATGATAAACACGAATAAAAGCGACCCTAATTTTTCACAACAGGTTGACGGCATACCCAGCATCACCGAAAAGAGCGCTCAGACAAACGTAATTGTAAAAGACGGCGAAACCGTCGTAATAGGCGGGCTTTATAAAACCATGAAATCAGAACAGAATGACTCGGTTCCTTTTTTATCTGATATACCTGTATTAGGCTATCTTTTTCAGAGCAGAACAAGAAATCTGCAAGACGAGGAGCTCCTTGTTTTCATAACGCCAAAGATAGTCCGGTATGAGTCTAAGGAGGTGGCAAATTGATTTTGAATAACAAAGGCAAAGCTTCAACCATCGTCATTGGCATCTTGATAGTGGTATCCATTATTATAGGCGTAGCGTTCGTATATACGTCAAATACCGGTAACGATACCGCGCCGGAAACCGTCTCAAAAAGGGTTAAGCTTGACTTAAAAGATAAGGCGCCTGAAACAGCGCCGGCTCAAAAATTGATGTCTCCGCCGACAGCAACGGCCCAGAAGGCAGTTACGCCTTCGGCTGTGGCGCAACCGGCAAAAACCGCCGAGAAACAGCCGCCCAAAGAGGCATTAAAACCGCATATAGCCGGTAAGGTCGCAGAACCATTGGTTAAGAGAGAAGCCGCAAAGCCAGCTGAACCATTAAAAGCGGAAGTAAAATCAACTACGGTTAAGGAAGCCTCAAAACCGCCTGTACGCATTGCCTCAAAACCTGAACAGGGTAAGGCCGCGGCGTCTGCCACGGCGGAAAAAACGAATCTTCTTAACAAGCCGTGGGTGGTAAACCTTGCGTCTTTCATATCCGATAGAGAGGCTCAGGAGTTCAAGAAATCTCTCAAAAAAGCCGGTTATAACGCTTATGTAACGTCGGTTAGTAAAGATGAGATAACTTGGTACCGGGTCAGGGCCGGTTTTTTTAAAACTGAAGCGGACGCCAAAAAAACCGCAAAAAACATAGCTGTAAAATTTAAACTTGAAAGCGAACCATGGATCGCAAAGCCTACCAGGGCGGAAATATCCAAGCATTCAAAATGATATAAAGAAACCGGCGGCGGGCCTCCGCTCTCAAAATAAAACCGCCGCTGGTTCCCATATAAAAAGTATCCCTCCTTTTTGTTTAAACCCTCTTATTAAGTGGCGAAATACAGCGTATGTCAGTAGCGAAACAACAGTTGCCTCCGCACAAATAACGTGTTATTTACCGTACGCGCGGCGATTAAAAGCACTTGACTAAACCGGATTAAAAACCTTAAAATACAATATGCGGTTAATAACCGGGCGCGGCTAAAGTGCGTTAGCACAATGCGTCTTAGGGGTAAGAGCAAAAATGCCGTCATACGTATTCCTTGAAACTTTCGGCTGTCAGATGAACGATAGCGATTCAAAACGGCTTTTAAGTTTTCTTAAAAACATCAACTACATACGCACAGACTCGCCGGAAAAAGCAGATCTGATTATTTTAAACACTTGTACCATAAGGGAAAAAGCTGAACACAAGGTGTACTCCGCCCTTGGAAAATTCAAGCCGCTTAAATACGGCAGTCAGCATATTATTATAGCCGTTGCCGGGTGTGTTGCTCAGCAGGCAGGCGAGGCGCTTCTGAAGAAAGTTCCGTATCTTGACTTGGTTATAGGAACACACAACATTCATCTGATTGAACAGTTGCTTAAGCGCGTTTCTGAAAAAAAAGAGAGAATAAGCGCAACCGGTTTTTTCAGCGAAATGAACGAGGCTGAATACACAGTAGCGTCGCACGCTGAAGGCGCGCGAGCTCTTGTCAGCATTATGCGCGGATGCGACAACTTCTGTTCATATTGCGTAGTGCCGTTCACGCGGGGCAGGGAAGCAAGCAGAAACCCTGATGACATCCTCTTTGAAATAACCGCGCTTGCTAAGAAGGGCGTTATTGAAGTTACGCTCGTAGGGCAAAACGTGAATTCATTTGGCAGAGGCACGCCGAACTCCTTTGCCGGTCTTTTAAAGTCCGTGCTCGGCATTGACGGCATTGAACGCGTAAGGTTTGTAACGTCGCACCCCAAAGACATTTCACGCGAGCTTATAGCCCTTTTTGCGGGCGAAGGTAAGCTTTGCGCTCATATTCATTTGCCTGTGCAATCAGGCTCCGATGCTGTGCTCAAGAGAATGAAACGGGGCTATACAAGACAAGAGTATCTTGATAAGATAGGCTTGCTTAGAGACGCAAGGCCGGACATTGCAATAACAACGGATATAATTACCGGCTTTCCCGGTGAAACAGACGCGGATTTTGACGATACTATGAGGCTTATCGAAGAGGTACGCTTTGACAATAACTTTTCGTTCATGTATTCGCCAAGACCCGGCACCGTAGCGGCTTCGCTTGAAGCACAGCTTCCGCTTGAAGTAAAATCGCAAAGACTCGACGTAGTGCAACAAAGGCAGAGAGAAATTACAGAGGAAATAAACCTCTCGCTCGTAGGCCGTCATACGCAAGTCCTCATAGAAGGGCCGGGCAAATTACAAAGTTTTGAATATACCGGAAAAACTTCTTGCGGACGCGTACTAAAAATTATTCTGCCGTTTGACATGACAGGAAAACTTGTTGACGTGGAAATCATAGAGGCTTACCGTAATTCACTCAGAGGCGAACTTAGCCAAAGGACATCAGTATGCTGTTAAAAATGAAGGTATTCGGGCTTGCGATAGACCCGTTCACAAACGCGCCGATAGTTATTTTAAAAGATTCGGACGAAAAAAACGCGCTTCCGGTTTGGATAGGCGTGCTTGAGGCGAGCGCCATAGCCTCGGAGCTTGAAAAGATACGTTTTTCAAGGCCCATGACGCATGATCTGATGAGAGAAATGCTTAGGGCAATGAACGTCTCGGTTAAAAGAATTGAGGTAATTGACCTGAAAGACAACGTATATTATGCGAGCATTCACATTGACGTGGACGGAAGGCTCTGCGTTATTGACGCGCGCCCAAGCGACGCCATAGCGCTGGCGCTCCGTATGGAGTCGCCCATATTCGTAGATACTTCCGTGCTTGATAAGTCTAAAACGCTTGATATAACGCGAGAAGGCGGCACGGGGTCGGCCCCCAAAGACCTTCTTGAAGTGCTTTCAAATATGACCGCCGACGAGTTCGGCAAATATAAGATGTAAATTAAAAGCCTTTTACGCCGGGAAGATATTTTTATTCCTGCTAAATTAATTTTGACGGCTAACGGAAAAACATGGCAATTGAAAACAAGAGCGCACAGGCGTCGTTCTCTGAAAAGTTCCATAACGCGAGTTTCATAAGCGAATACGGAAAACTTGAGTCTCTTCGCGCAGTAAGGCTTAATACCGGGTTTTCCATTGTCCTTGTGACTATAGCCGGCCTTGAAGGCTCGCAGACGGTCATTAAAGACCCGCGCGTTTTGGGCAATATACAAAAAGTCGCCGCCGCCATAGTGGCATCCGTCAGGAATTGCGACGTCGTCGGCATGGCTGACAACAAGCAAATTGTCGCCATACTCCCTGAAACGGACTACTTCGGGGCGTTGTCCATCACCCGCAAGCTTATCGCCGAAATGGAACAGATAAAAGACCGCCTTGAAACGTCGGTTTCGTTCTCTCACGCCACTTTTCCAAAGGACGGAAAAACCTATGAAGAGCTTCTCGTAACCGCGAGAAAGCGCGCGAATGAGCGCAAAGAATCGTTATGGGATAAACTCGGTCTTGAAGAAAAGCTTTTTTGGGAAATAGTGGAAAGTCTCTTCAGCAGGGGGCATCACACCTTTGAAAATTCCTGTTTTGACGCCGGCATGGGCTTTGAGCTTACCGAGTTTTTCATGGACCAAATCAACGACCTTATAATCAAAGAAGTAAAGAGAACGCCTCTAAGGCGCGGCATGGCTTATTTTTCAGGCAGAAAAATAACGCCTTCCATGCCCGTGGCAAAGAGCCTTGCCGTTGCCGACGGCCTCGCCACAAAGGTATATCTGGCCGGCGAATGCGACGGTTCCTCGAGAGAATTCAGGAATGCCATTCCCGTAAATATTGACGACCCGCGGCTTAAAGACACCTTCTTCTCCTTTTTTCTTAATGAGAACTCCGGCTACGCGCTCGTATGCAAGGAGAACTGGGGCGCCACGTTCTCTTGTTACCATACATCAGACATATCAATTGTAGAGGGTTTGATAAATAAATTTTATTATGAATATTCCTTGCATGAACAGCAGGCCTGATGAACAAGAATAGAATCCTTTTAGCTTTAAAAGACAAGGAAGACATACGGATTTTATCCGGGTATTTGTCCGGCGTTGGTTTCGAGCCTACCGTCACGAAAGACGGCGCCGAGGCCGTTGAACACGCCGTGCATGAAGTTCCAACCGCGGTGATAATAGACATCGACCTGCCGGTAATGGACGGCGTCAGGGTTTTTAAGATAGTCCGCCATAATCCGCATACGTCCAAGATACCTTTTTTAATAATTTCGGATAATGCCGTTGACATAAAAGGTTTTAAGCCCGGGCTTGACACCTTCGTCTCAAGGCCGCTGAACCTTGACGTCATTGACGACAAAATTCGCCACGCGCTCTTCCAGAAAGACGACTCGCAGGGCGGAAGCAAGGTTATTGAAGGCAAGCTGATGCATATGTCCGTGGCCGACATATTGCAATTCTTGCATATGAACAAGAAAGAAGGCGAGCTGAAACTTACGCTTGGAAGGTCGCACGGCGTAGTTTACGTGAAAGACGGCGAGGTGTCGAACGCGAAGCTTGACTCGGTTGAAAAGGAAAAGGCCCTCTACAGGCTCCTTCAGTGGAACGAGGGCTCGTTCGAGTTTCTGCCGAAAACAGTTGATGCCGCTAAAAAGATTCATTCAAACACCTCAAGCTTATTAATGGAAGGCATGAGGCAGATAGATGAAGTGAAGCGCATACAGGAGAGGTTTCCGAATAAGAAAAATCTCATCAAAATGAAGGTGGATACGGCCTCGCTTTCAAAAGACCTTGATCCGATGATATATGAAATAATACGGTTGCTTAAAGTTTACCCAAAAGTTGAAGACCTTGTTGACCGTTGCGCCCTTCCTGACTACGAAGTTTATTGGACGCTGACCGACATGCTCTCGCGCGGCATCGTGGAAGAGCAAAAATCCGACGAGATACAATCTGAAACCGGCTTTCTTTCAGTGGAAGAAGGCGTTAACATCCGTGAAAAAATACTTAATACCATTACCGGGCTTGCTCATTGCAACTATGCCAAGGTTTATCTGCTTTCAACTTCACCGATGCTTGTGGACGGTTTTCTCGGCATGTGCTCGCATTTGCCGGACTTTGCCCTAACGCATAATGAACTGATGACTGACGCCACGCTCGGAGGCCAATTTGGCGAGGTAGCCGCTTTAAAACTCCACGGCGGCCTTGACCTCGTGGTATTTTCCATACCGACTGTTAAAAACATGGGTCCTATCATGAAGGCTTTTTCCGCCAACATGGTCGCGCTGATTCTTCTGTGGGACGACGACGTAGGCGCTGAAATATCAGAGCTTGTCTCCGCTAAAAAAGAGCTCGTAGCGCTTAGAAAATGTCCTGTCGTGCATATATTCGCGGGCGAGGGGAACAAGGTCGGCCTTGAACTTAGCTACAGGGAAGTATTCGGCATGAAAGACAACGAAACGCTCTTTAAACTCAAAACGCAGGAAAAGAGCATAGTGCTGGACATCTTTCAAGCACTCTTCGGCGACCTTTTAAAGCAGAATCAACCGGCGTCCTGATAATTCGCCGGTAAAGCTGTTTTACGCCTGAACATAACAAGCCTCGTGTATTAGCATAAAAAGACTTCATTTTTGTAGAGAAGCAACGGAGGTTTTTTTGATAGATTTTCATACTCACAGCATAATCAGCGACGGCGAGCTTTTACCTTCTGAACTCGTAAGGCGCGCGCGGGTGAACGGCTATGCCGGCATGGCCATAACAGACCACGCGGATGAATCCAACATAAAAGAGGCCCTTTGCCAGATAACAAAAATATGCAAACAACTTAACAAAAATTCCGACTTTATTATTTTGCCGGGAGTGGAACTTACGCACATTCCGCCGGAACACATACCTGAGATGGTGAAAAAAGCGCGCTCGCTCGGTGCTAAAATTGTAGTAGGCCACGGCGAAACGCTTTCCGAACCGGTGGCAGGCGGCACAAACGCCGCT
>SCQA01000167.1 GCA_004298725.1 bacterium | reverse complement strand
CGCGAACACTGGGCGGAAAGCTCTTTTATGAAGTTGCCAGCGCTTTTTTGCCGCACATATACGCCTTTGCCTTTTAGGGCGTCTCTCAAAACCGCGTTGTAGCAAAAACTGCATTTATAAGGGCAGCCTCTGCTTGATATAAACCTGTGAACGGTGTCTTTCGCAAGCTGGGGGTAGCGGTTATAATAGAACGACCTGTCTTCGAGTATGGCGTCGTCGTATGGAACGACTTCGGCCCTTGGATTAAACACATATTGTTTTGATGCGTTGCGGTAAGCTATGCCATGAATAGAAGACCAGTCATGGGTGGGCTTGCCAGTCTCGGCGATAACCTTTAATATAACTTCTTCGCCTTCGCTGTGGCACACGAGGTCAACATCGGTTTCTTTAAGTATTTCTTCGGGGTACAGCATTGCGTGCACCCCGCCGGCTATAATGACGGCATGGGGGAGTTCGCGGCGTATGGCCTTTGAAATGTTTATCAGCCATTTATGCTCCGGCGACATGCAGGATATGCCGATAAGCCGCGGGTTAAGGTTTTTTAAAGAATCAAGGTCAGGCTCAATGGATTCGATAAAAACGTCAACCTTATATCCAATATTTAGCAGGCGCGCGCCTACGGCAAGGACTCCGAAGTAAGGCACCGCGTACTGTTGTATGAATACCATGTCAGAGTTCATTTTACGCTTCTCTTGGATAAAAGCCTTGAAATTGTGAAATAGGCCTTGTCCGGGACAAATGAAAGGATTCGCCTGTATGCAAGGCAGTACAAAAACGGATAATTTATTTCATCAGGCGCCATATTAAGGAAAATTGCAGTTATAATTTTTTTAGCGGCCGTTTTGTAATTAACGGCAAGAAGTCCCGTCAGCCCGGAACCCGCCTTATTCCCAAGATGCCCAAGATGGACAGTAACCACGCCGCATCTGCCGCGCCATAAGTTGCGCAGGCACCGGAGCGTCATGTCAAGGTATGCCTTTGAGGCGGGGTACGCTACCCTCGGTTCGGCAACGGGCGGAGTCAGCGCGCTAAACGAAGATATGCCGACAAAAAGGCCGCCCCGTTTAAGCAGGTGCTCTTGAAATGCTTCAATGCAGTTTATAAGGCCGTCAACTCCCACGCTGTTTATCTTTGCCGATATTGCCGTTTCCACGGTCTTATCTGAATTTACGTCGGCCTCGACAACTGCCGAGTTAAAGATGACGCAGACGGATTCGTTGCCAAAATCCGTTATATTTTCTTTAATAACGCGCTTGCCTTCAAAAGAGGCAATGTCGGCAACAACGTGTTTGTATCTGCCGGAGGCTGTCCATTTTTGCGATCCTGTTATCTTTTCAATGCCGGTCCTGGAAATTCCTATAATTTGGATGCCTCCTTTTTCAAGGAGTTCTTCGGCCATTGCGGCGCCTAACCCTCGGGAGACCCCGACTATAACGCAGTATTTATAACGGCTCATTTGTTTTCAATTATTCGCTCGTCGTAAAAAGCGGCTTAACATAAGCGCTTTATCGCTTGCCGGTCTTTATCTTCAGAGAATCCGCCGCGTGTATAAGCATGATGCTTAATATATTTCTCGGGCTTAACTGCAATAGGCCGTTATGCTCGTTGTTAGCCAAAAACGCGCAGTAGCGGCAGTCATTCTTATCATGGCACGCTTTTATGGCGCCGGCAACGCCGAGTTCTTTTATATTTGGGGCGCCGGGGTCGTTGTTCGCCCAGCACGTCACTACCCTGCCGTCTGCGTCTATTTGATATTTAAGCCTGCCGTGATAACACGGTATGAGAGTCCTGCCTTTTTCAACAGGCAGGTCTTTCTCCCGTATGCTTTTAACCCTATAATCCGGCCATTCTATCGTGGTTTTTAGAACATTGTCGGTGTAGTAAATGGGGTAGCCTTTCTTTTTAAGCTCGAAGATCTTCGCGACGATAGTTCTTATTTCGTCGTTGGAAGGCGTCATTTTGTCGTCGCTTATATTATCGGCGTTATAAAGAATGGAGTACATCAGCCGGCACTTTTTTTCTTTGGCAAGTTCGGCCAGGAATTCCATGTCGTTTATGTTGTCTTTCGTGAGGGTGGCGTGCAAGACGAGCGGGATGTTATTTTCCAGCACTACGTCTATGGCCGCCATGACTTTTTTGAAGGTTCCCTTGCCGCGGTTCTTGTCGTGGCTTTCTTCCCTGCCGTCGAGGCTTATGCACATGGTATCAACGGCCTTTATTTCGTGCATCCTCTTCGGAATGAGACTGCCGTTGGTGTTGAAGCTTATGTAGAAACCCCTCAGCTTGGCATAGTTTACGAGCTCTCCGATGTCTTTGCGCAAAAGCGACTCGCCGCCGTGCATTGTCAGAAGCCTTGTGCCGAGGGTTTTAAGCTCGTCTATTATGCGTATTAAATCTTTTGTCGAATAATCTTTGTAACCGGTTCGCGCGCCGTAGTCTCCGTAGCAGTAAGTGCACTTGAGGTCGCAGGAATTGTTAGTGACAAGGACGATAAAAGCGGGTTTATCGAGGTTGAAAAACCTGTAATAAATTATTGTCAGGAAAAACAGGAACCTTTTGTAAGCCGACTTCAACCCCGAATTTTTGTAGCGAGGAAGCCTCTTTAAATATTCAAGTATTTCGCCGTCATTTTTAAATTTTGTTAAATCTAACTGTTTCATTATGCGCCGGGCGTAAGGTTTTGCTGAAATCCTGTATTTAAATATTAAATAATAATAGGCAGGTGTAGTCAACAACTTAATATTCGCTGGTAATGCTTTTCTGCCTTGACAACGCGAACCAAACAGGCCTAATATATTTTACCTACTGCATCGGTTTTGCAGGTTGAATTGCCGCATTACA
>SCQA01000166.1 GCA_004298725.1 bacterium | reverse complement strand
TTTCGTTACTTGAGCGTTTGAAAGGTTTTGCCTGTGAAATTACCTCGCTCTGTCCGGTTATTTTTATATGTTCATGCGATATTTCGTCAATAAAGCGGGATCTTTCTTTGTATCTTAACTTACCGTAAACTGTTCTTTGGCGCGCGGAGTGAAGAAAGAGGCTCTCTTTGGCTCTTGTCATGCCCACGTAGCAAAGGCGGCGTTCTTCTTCAAGTTCGTCTTCGTCGCCCGAGCTTCTTGAGCCTTGTAGCGGGAATAAACCTTCTTCCATGCCTGCAATGAATACGGTTTTGAATTCAAGCCCCTTGGCTGAGTGGATCGTCATAAGCGTTAGGACGTCGGTTTGACCTTCGTATGAGTCAATGGCGCTTATAAGCGCCACGTGGTCAAGGAACGCGTTAAGTCCGCTATCCGGGTTTGAGGTTTCAAAGTCTTTTATGGCGGATACAAGCTCGAAAAGGTTTTCTATCCTCTCAAATGCCTCTTCCGTGCCTTCCTCCTGCAACATACGCATATAGCCGGAGTTTTCAAGAAGTTTAAGCGTCCGGTCGCTGAGTAGTTCTGGTTTTGTATTGTTTGTGTTGCTGTTTGAAAATAGCGTTTTTTCACTTGTGACCTGCCCAGTGGCATGTTGGCTATTGGAGTCATTTGCATCGGCAGGGGCGGTGCCTGCCCACTTAAAGATTTCAATGGCGTTGATGAATTCGCGCGCCTTAGCTTTTTGTTGCAAAACCCCTTCGCTTGACGCGGCCTTGAGCGCTTCAAAAAGAGTAAGGCCGCGCCCGGCGCTTATGGCAACGATAGCGTCAAGCGCCGCCTTGCCGATGTGCCTTGATGGCGTGTTGATCACGCGCTGAAAACTCATGGCGTCCGCCGGGTTGGCGACTGTCATTAAGTAAGCTATGGCGTCTCTTATTTCTTTTCTATCGTAGAATCTCGTGCCGCCGACTATGGCGTAAGGCATTCCTTCGCGTATAAGTTGCTCTTCAAAGACCCTTGACTGGGCGTTTGTTCTGTAAAATACGGCGATGTCGCGGTATTTGAGGCCGTCAGTTGCGGCGGTAAGCGATTTAATCTTTTTAATCACGGCGCGCGCCTCTTGGTATTCATCAGGCGACTCTTCAAATACAACCGGCATGCCGTCGGAGTTTTCAGTCCACAGGTCTTTTTCCATGCGCTGAAGGTTCTTGCGTATTACCGAATTAGCCGCAGAGAGGATGTGCTTCGTCGAGCGGTAGTTCTGCTCAAGGCGTATGATTGTAGCGTCAGGGTAATCTTCTTCAAAATTAAGTATGTTGTCTATGCGCGCCCCTCGCCAACCGTAAATTGACTGGTCCGGGTCGCCCACGGCAAGGAGGTTTTAGCGCCGCCGGAGAGCATTTGCGTAAGGATGTATTGCGCTTTGTTCGTGTCCTGATATTCGTCAACAAGAAGGTGGCTGAATCTGCTTTGGTATTTGGCCAGAAGCGAGGCGTTGTTTTGTAAAAGCTTTATGGGGCCGCAGATGAGGTCGCCGAAGTCCATGCAACCCATCTTTAGGAGGCTTTCTTGGTAGCGGGTATAGACTTTTGCAACCCTTTCCGAAAAGAAGTCCGTTGCGTCGAGGCTGAATTCCTCCGGGCCGATGTTTTCGTTCTTCGCGCAGTTTATGCGGTGTTGTATAACTTTTGGCGCGAACGCTTTTTCGTTTATGTTCAGCTCGCTCATCACTTGTTTTACAAGCGAGAGCTGGGTGTCGTCGTTATATACCGTAAGCGGGGTTTCGGAACCTGCGTTGCGCTCAATGCGAAGCAGTCTTAACCCTATGGAATGGAAAGTGCCAAGCCACAGCTTGTTTGCTTTATCCCCTATAAGTTCGTTGAGCCTTTTACGCATTTCGTCGGCGGCTTTGTTGGTGAACGTTACCGCGACGATATGCTCCGGGCGCACGCCTTTTTTCAAAACAAGGTAAGCCACGCGCGAGACAAGCACCTTTGTCTTGCCGCTTCCCGCGCCCGCCAGAATAAGAAGCGGCCCGTCGCCGAAGGTGGCCGCTGAAAGTTGAACAGGGTTTAGGGAGTTTAAAAACATCTTATTATTTTAAGGCAAAAGCGCTTTAGTATAAAGTTAAATTTTCATGGCGTTTATCCGGCAACTTTAAGGAGACTATGATTTAACCCGCGCCGCAGAGAAACAGCGAGCAGTTACCGTTCACTGATAACCGATAACTTTCTTTATTGCCTTGCTTGGCAAGCGCATTTCTGTTAGTTTTTAGCCATGTCATTAAACATTGTTTTCGCGGCCTCCGAGGCCGCTCCTTTTTCAA
>SCQA01000165.1 GCA_004298725.1 bacterium | reverse complement strand
TTTCTTGAACTTCTTTCCAAAACCCTTGATGTAAACTCCGCAATAAAACAATTAGGCTTAACCAAAGAGCAGGCTGTTGATATTCTGAAGAGCTTTATACCTGTAAAGCCTGCGAGCGGGCGCGTTCAAAAGTCGGAAGAATATGCTCCTGTTACGCTGGAGCGCAAAACAGCTAAGGAGCAAAGCAGGCCTGCCACCGTTCAAACGCAAGGCATGAAGAGGGTTTGTTTTATTAATGTTGACGGCGCTTCTCGCGGCAACCCGGGCAGAGCCGGAGCAGGGGCCGTTATAAAAGACTTGGACGGCAATGTAATTAGAGAACTCAAGGAGTATCTTGGAATTGCCACTAACAACACTGCGGAGTATAAGGCGTTGCTACTTGCCCTTACAGCTGTAACGGAAATGGGCATAAAAAATGTCAAGGTATTTGCCGATTCCGAGCTTATGGTCAAGCAGTTAAACGGTGCTTATAAGGTAAAGAGCGAGGATTTGAAGCCGTTGTACATGAAGGCAATAGCGCTTTCAAAGGGCTTTGACAGTTTTGAAATCTCGCACGTTTACAGGGAAAACAATTCCCTTGCCGACAGCCTTGCCAACGAGGCGATAGATTCTGCCGTGAAGTGAAGAAGACTGCTTTTGGTGTTTGTGCCCACCGTTTTATTACTGAAGAGCTATATAACTAATTGAAGTGGCGGGGGGTGACCAGCCCTATACGCTTTTTCAAGCCACAGGCATTTTATTATGCCGGGTTTTTTCTGAACCACTCTGCCATCTGCTCCGGTACTGTTTTGTCTTTCGCCGCTGTTATTGTAAACCGTTCAAGCTCTTTATTGGAGGCGCTAAGCGTGTAACCGTTGGATTTAAGGAAGACGGCAGAGGCCGTAATGGCGGTTCTTTTGTTGCCGTCTAAAAATGGGTGGTTTTTGATAAGAGAATGCATGAGCGCGGAGGCTTTAAGGAATATGTTCGGATAAAGGTCTTTTTTGCCGAATGTGGCAAGTGGCCTTTGAACAGCCGATTCAAGCAGAGCCATATCGCGTATGCCGTTAGTGCCGCCAGTTGTTTCTATAACCCGGTAATGAATAAATAGAACCTGCTCAGGGGTAATTATTTTCACTTTTTGGCGAGGGCTTTAAGCGCTGGTCTGTACTTTTTGATAAAGTCATTAACCTGTGAAGCAAATTTCATGTCTATGGCTTCGATTCCAGTCTTCTCAGACGTTGCTTTGATTGTCAGTTTAGTACGTTTCTTATCAAGCTCGACCTCAACCTGCGAGCCGATTTCAAGGTTGAGTTTTTCAAGGATGTTTTTTGGAATCGAAATTCCCTGACTGTTGCCAATGGGGCATATTTTACGCAACATTGCTAACCCTCCGAATAATGTTATAACCATGTTATAACATTATTGGGGAAAAATCAATCTGGTTTTTTGTTTCGTTGCGGCTTCTTCTCGTGTTATCATATAAGCGTGCCGGAGCATGGCACGCGGCCGCTGTCGGTTAACGCCGATGGAGGAAAGTCCGGACACCGCAGGGCAGGGAGGTCGTTAACAACGACCGGGGGCGACCTCAGGGACAGGGCAACAGAAAATATACCGCCTTCCGTCCGAAAGGGCGGATGGTAAGGGTGAAATGGCGTGTTAAGAGCACGCCGGTCCGGCAGGCGACTGTCGGGCTTGGCAACCCCCTCCCGGTGCAAGGCCAAATAGGCTCTGTTTTAAGGACGGCCCGTCCTTTTTTCCGTAAGGAATGGCAGAGCGGGTTGGCCGCTCGAGGCCGGCGGCAACGCCGGTCCCAGATGAATGGCCGCGCTCCCGCGAAAGCGGGATTACAGAATCCGGCTTACACGCCATGCTCCGGTGCTTTTTAATTTAAGGGCACCTCTAAAAATTGCTCTTTTTCCAGATCTCTTTGTTAGGGCAAAATAAAAATGCTCACATAGTCGCATAGATGCTCCGCTGTTTATTTCGTCCTGCCTCGACCTCGTAAAAAATTTCTAATTTTTAGAAGCACCCTTATGTTAGTTGAAGTGCCGTTATTTAATAGCAGGATTGCGCCGAGGTATTATACAAGCGGTAAGCGCCGTGCCTATAATTCCAGCCATTTGTGCAGTGTAATTGAAAAATTTTTTAATGTGGTGAATTGGTCTGAAGGTCTGTTTTTATGAAAACAAAAGCGTTTTTTTTAATAAGGAGGGTATTAAAATCTTCAACCGCGAGTTAATCAGAGGTTTCTGCGCGTTTTAATGCGAGCATCCGCCGCCACAGCCGGTGTCGCCGCATTCGTCGCTGAGGGAAAGGCCGCAATCCGGGCATTCTGTTTTGGCATTTTTAGTGTCTGCCCCGCAGGCAGGGCAGAGGCCGGCGGCAAGCCTTTCCTGCGCCTCTCTCATTCCAGGGTAAACTCTTTCGCAGAAATCTTCTATTATTTTAACTGACGCTTGAGCAAGCGATTGGTGCACAAAAAGGCCGAAACTTCCATTTGACGAGCATGAATCGGTTGACCGGACGTTTAATGTTTTAGCCCCTATGCCGGACGACTCAAGAAGCGTGGCAAATTCAAGTACGCGCTCGTACGCGCCTAATTCAATGCAAACAAGCTCTCCTTGTGCCGTCGGCAGTTTGTTGGCGCCGGCTTCTTCCGGAGAAACAAGGGTTACGTCGCAAGAGCGGCATTTTGTTATGTGAGCGTAATACTCGGCCTTGCACTCAGGGCATATTTTTACCTGTTCATCCATTATTTTCCTCGCATACGATAAATATTCAAAAGTATGCTTGATACTACCACAAACTCGTGGTACAAATAAAGGGTTATGTACGGGCAACATACCGTAAACAACAGTGGAGAGGTGGCCGAGCGGTCGAAGGCAGCTGCCTGCTAAGCAGTTGTAGGGGTAACACTCTACCGGGGGTTCGAATCCCCCCCTCTCCGCCATATTAAGCCACGATGGTGCGTGGGGTTAGAACGGCGCTTTCGCGCCGAGCGGATGCGCGGAAAAGGCCTTTCGGGAGAAAGGCCGTCAGTGAAAGCGCGCGGGGTCGACGCGAGGAGGCTGGAGTTTCAAGCGGAGGCCTTCGATCCCCCCTCTCCGTCATATTAAGCGGCGTTAACATGCGCCTGTAGCTCAACTGGATAGAGCATTTGACTACGAATCAAAAGGCTGGGGGTTCGACTCCCTCCAGGCGCGCCAGTGAAATCAGGGGGTTTGAGCAATATTGCTCAAACCCCTTTTCTCTTGTGTGTCCATAGTGTGCCCATCGAGCGTTGATACCGCCGTTTTCAGGTGCGCCGGAGCAAGGTGAGGGTAGCGGAGCGTCATCGTCACGCAGTCACTTATTTTTTTGTAAGGCTTTTCCTGTCCTTAATCAAAAAACAAAGCATAATTATGCCAAGGTTTCTCGCAAATCCGTAGCCGAAGTATTTGAACTTCAAAAGCGTGTACAGCCGCGAAAGGCGTCCGCGCTCAAAAAGCGTCGCAAAATTACATGTAATTACCTTGTCAGCTTTATTTAACTTGTCCTTATATATTTCATAAAAGGTACTTGCCTGATGAATAATCTTAGCAATCAGCGTTGTAGTTTCATTAAGCTTGCCAAGCCTTGTCATAAAATAGCGCAGAGAATATTTAATTGCGCCTATGTCATTTTCCCCATGCTGGCGATACAGGATTGTAGGTGAATTGATGTATTCTATTTTGCCAAAGGACGCCGCTACAAGGGTTATCCACCAATCATGAATAATAGCCGTTTGAGGTATGGGCGCGGATAGTTCCTTAAGCTGACGGTTTATCATCATCGTGCAACCCGTGGCCACGTTCATTATCAAAAGATTATTTAGGGCAATGCGTGACGGATTTATATGCTGGTACTTCCAAAATGACTCAGCCAAAGGATTTAGCCTGTTGTCAACGACCTTTAAATCCGTATGCACAAGGATGGGCGTACTTTTGTGTTTTGCTTCAAGCTCGCGCATGGTTTTAAGCG
>SCQA01000164.1 GCA_004298725.1 bacterium | reverse complement strand
TGAAGTAAGCTCAAACCTTGCAATGAAGATAAAACGCGTCAAAAACGGCTACGCATTTGAGCTTTACAATGGCGCGTCCGGCGCAGTCGCGCTTTATCAAGACGACGTACGGGCGCTTCAAACTGCAAAGGCGGCCATAAAGGCGGGCATTTCCGTTCTGCTGAGAAAGGCTAAAGTTACCAGCGGCACAATTGAAACCGTGCATATAGCCGGCTCATTCGGCGCAAGCCTTGACGCAGGCTCTCTTAAAAACATAGGGCTTATTGACGAAGGCTGGGCCGGCAAGACGCGCTTCGCCGGAGACGCCGCCTTAGACGGCGCGGCTCTTGTGCTCGGCTCCGATGAAAAAAAGGCCTTTGCTGAAAAAACTGCTTTAAGCGCGAAGTATGTGCCGCTCTCAGGAAGCGCGCATTTTGAAGAAGAATTCATAAAAAATATGAACTTCCAGACTGTTTAGAAACTCTTATTGTAACTGGTGTTAGGCTTTGCCCCGTAATTTTAAGAACGGGTCAAAGCCGGACAATATAAACTGTAGGGTGTCTCTAAAAATTAGAAATTTTTTCCGAGGTCGAGGCGGGGCGAAATAAAAAGCGGAGCATATATGAGAATATGTGAGCATTTTTATTTCGTCCTAACAAAGAGATCGGGAAAAAGGGCAATTTTTAGAGGTACCCTGTAACTGCCTTACCAACAATTCTCGCCATTTGTGGCGAAAATAGAATATCCGTTTTAAATCTGAAATTGCGTTATTTAATATAAAATCAGGAGAACTGAACAGACAATGAAGAAAGTACGCAGGGCAATAATAAGCGTTACCGACAAAACAGGGGTTGACGCTTTTGCCAAAGAACTGAGCTCCCTCGGCGTGGAAATAATTTCCACCGGAGGCACGGCTGACCTGCTTAAAAGAGCTGGCGTGCCGGTTATACCCATTCAATCGTACACCGGCTTCCCTGAAATGCTTGACGGAAGGCTTAAAACGCTCCACCCCAAAATACACGGCGGCATACTCGGCATAAGGGAGAATCCGGAGCACATAAAGGAAATGGAGGCGCATGGCATTCGGCCCATTGACATGGTTGTCGTGAACCTCTATGCCTTTGAAAAAACCATTGCCAAAGGCGCTTCGCTTGAGGAAGCCATAGAAAATATAGACATAGGCGGACCAACCATGCTTCGCGCCGCGGCTAAAAACCACAACGACGTAGCCGTGGTTGTAGACCCGTCCGACTACGCAAACATATTAAGCGAAATGAAAAACTGTAAGGGTATGCTCTCGAAAAAAACAAGGTTCGCCCTCGCCAAAAAAGTATTTCAGACTACCGCGCGCTACGACGCGGCCATCTCCAACTATCTCGGCTCGGTCTCCGACGCTCCTGAAATTGACCCTCCGAAAAACTTTCCAGACACATATACCGTCCAATTTGAAAAACTCCAAGACCTGCGCTACGGCGAAAACCCCCACCAGAGCGCGGCCTTTTACGCGAAAACCGGCGCTAAAACCGGCCTTGCCGGAGCAAAACAGCTTCAGGGCAAAGAACTTTCATACAACAACATACTTGACTTGGATTCGGCTTTGAGACTTGCTTCGGAATTCACCGAGCCGTCCGCCGTGATTGTAAAACACAACAACCCCTGCGGGGCTGGAACGAGCAAAAACGGCCTTGCCAGAGCATACGACCTTGCGTACGCGACGGACAAAACATCCGCCTTCGGCGGCATAGTGGGGCTGAACAGAAAGGTCACTGCGGACGTGGCGGAAAAACTCTCATCCATATTCCTTGAAGCCGTCATAGCCCCGGGCTTTGAAGACAACGCCTTAAAAATCCTCTCAACAAAGAAGAACCTGCGCTTGCTCGATACTGGCAAAGAAAAACTTCAGGCTAAAACAGCTTATGCGGATTATGAACTAAAGCGCGTCATAGGCGGCATGCTCATACAAAGCGTTGATATTGAAAGCGCCACAGACCTGAAAACAGTTACAAAGACCGCAATAAACGAATCTGTGCTTGAGGATTTATTATTTGCGTGGAACATATGCAGGCACGTAAAGAGCAACGCGATTATTATCGCAAAAGGCGGCAGAACCATCGGCATAGGCGCTGGGCAGATGTCAAGGATTGACTCCACGCGCATAGCCCTTATAAAGGCAAAAGACGCCGGACTTGACGTAAAGGGCGCGGTGCTTGCCTCTGACGCTTTCTTCCCTTTCAGGGACAACGTTGACATGGCCGCTGAAAACGGCATAACCGCCATAATACAGCCCGGCGGCTCGATAAAAGACGAAGAGGTCATAAAGGCCGCGGACGAACACGGCATGGCGATGATATTTACCGGAATGCGCCACTTCAAACACTGAGACGAGGTTTTAAATGAACGTTCTTGTAATAGGAAGCGGCGGCAGGGAACACGCAATTGCATGGAAGCTAAGCCAGAGCAGTCGCGTTTCTAAAATATTCATCGCGCCCGGAAATGCCGGAACAACGGCACACGGCGAAAACGTGCCCGTCAAAGCGGACGACGTTGACGCCCTCCGGTCATTCGCTTTAAAAGAAGAAATAGGTTTAACAATAGTCGGCCCGGAGACTGCTCTCGCAAAAGGCATAGTTGACGCCTTTCAAGCCGTGGGCCTTAAAATATTCGGGCCGTCAAAACAGGCCGCTGAAATAGAAGGCAGTAAAGTCTTCTGCAAAGAGCTTCTTTTGCGCCACAACATACCCACCGCGCGCTACGAAAGCTTTAACGAGCCTGAAAAAGCGCTTAACTACATTAAAACGCACGAGCCTCCGTTTGTAATTAAAGCGGACGGCCTTGCCGCCGGAAAAGGCGTGGCCATATGCCTCACAAAGGACGAAGCGCAACGCGCCATCGTGGAAATTATGCAAACTAAGGCCTTTGGCGACGCCGGAAGCAAAATTATAATTGAGGAATTCCTCGAAGGCGAAGAAGCGTCCTTTCTTGCCATAACCGACGGCAAAACCGTTATCCCCCTGCCCTCGGCGCAAGATCACAAGCGTGTGTTCGACAACGACGAAGGCCCGAATACCGGCGGCATGGGCGCGTACTCGCCCGCGCCCGTTGTTACGCCTTCACTTGAAAAAGCCATCATGTCAACCGTAATGCTTCCGGTTGTATCCGCAATGGAAGCTGAGGGCAGACCTTACAAGGGCGTGCTCTACGCCGGGCTGATGATAAAAGACGGCAGAATAAAAGTCCTTGAGTTCAACTGCCGCTTCGGCGACCCCGAAACCCAGCCCATACTCATGCGCCTTGAGTCAGACTTTTTTGAACTTATCATGGCTTGTGTCGAGGATAGGCTGAACCAAATAACGCCCGTGTGGAGCGATAAAGCCTCTGTTTGCGTTGTAATGGCCTCAAAAGGGTATCCGTCCGTTGACTACGATAAAGGCAAGCTCATATACGGGTTGCATAAAGCGCACGCAATACCCGACGTCATGATATTTCACGCCGGCACCGCCTTCAGGGACAGCAGGGCAATAACCGCCGGAGGAAGAGTTTTAGGCGTAACATCCCTTGGAATTACCATTAAAGACGCAATCGAGCGCGCATATCAAGCCGTTGAAAAGATAACATGGGAAGGCGCGCATTATAGAAAAGACATAGGCAAGAGGGCGCTTTAAACAAGCCGCTTGCCGAGCGCAAGCACTAAACGCATATATAAAAAGGGGTGTTTAACAATGGCGCAAAAACCGCTTGTAGGCATACTCATGGGAAGCGATTCCGACCTGCCCATAATGGAAGAAGCCGCGAAGGCTTTGAAAGAATTCAACATACCGTATGAGATGACGATATCATCCGCGCACAGGACGCCGCAAAGGACGGCCAGCTACGCAAGAACCGCTGAAAAACGCGGCATAAAGGTTTTAATAGCCGGAGCAGGCGCCGCGGCGCACCTTGCCGGTTTTCTCGCCGCCGAGAGCACGCTTCCGGTAATAGGCGTGCCCATTGAGTCAAGTCCGCTTGACGGGCTTGATTCCCTTCTTTCAACCGTACAGATGCCCGGCGGCATACCGGTTGCCGCTATGGCCATAGGCAAGGCGGGCGCTAAGAATGCCGGTATATTCGCGGCGGAGATTTTATCGGTCTCAGACTCAAAACTAAAGGACGCGCTTAAGGCTTACAGAAGAAAACTTGCCA
>SCQA01000163.1 GCA_004298725.1 bacterium | reverse complement strand
TGCCGCGCAAGCGGATGGAACTGAAACAAGACCGTTTTCAACAACTGCCATTTTCTTCACTTTTTCTACGAAGTTTTATCCGCCTACCGCAAATGGATAGAGGATGTAGTTATCGGCATCGCTCCGAGCGCATATGATAACTTTAGCTGAAAATCCGCGTATGACAAGATAATAAAGGCAGAGGTTAGAAAAACAGCGGGTAGTGGCGAGGGGTTAGTGTTTAGTGACGGATGATTAGTTTTTACCAACCACTCGTCCCTAATCACTCGCCACTAAGCAGGAAAAACAGGGATTAGTGTTTAGTGAATAGGGGTTAATAAATCTGTAATCCGTGCCGCTAATCACTCGCCACTAACCACTAACCACTCGCCGCTAACCACTAATCACTGCCCTTAAAAAAGCTTATCCTGCTTTGTGGTTTTGCCTGCAACGTCTTTTTTCGCGTATGGCCTGCCGATGTAATCGTATGCAGACTCGGTTGCAACCCTGCCGCGCGGAGTCCTGTTTATAAAGCCTTCCTGCATAAGATACGGCTCGTACAAATCTTCTATCGCGTCTTTTTCCTCATGCAAAGCGGACGCTATGGCTTCAATACCAACCGGACCGCCGCCGAATTTATCTATTATTATGGCAAGTATGCGCCTATCCATCTTGTCAAAACCGCGCGCGTCTATCTCAAGCATGGCAAGGGCCTCTTCCGCGACGTCTTTTGTAATAACCCCTCCGGCCCGGACCTCGGCAAAGTCTCTAACCCTTCTTAAAAGACGGTTCGCCACTCTCGGCGTGCCCCTTGACCGCGTTGCCACTTCAATTGCCCCGTCATCCGTTATTTTAACGTTGAGAATTGACGACGACCTTCTTACAACCGTGGTTATCTCCTTGGGCGAATAGAAATCAAACCTGAGTATAACCCCGAAACGGTCGCGAAGAGGCGAGGTAAGAAGCCCGGCCCTTGTAGTTGCTCCTATAAGCGTAAACCTCGGAATTTCAAGCCGCACCGAGCGCGCGGACGGCCCCTGCCCTATAACGATGTCAATATGATAATCTTCCATTGCCGGATAAAGCATCTCTTCAACAATAGACGGAAGCCTGTGTATTTCGTCAATAAAAAGCACGTCCATGGGTTCAAGGTTCGTAAGAATGGCGGCAAGATCGCCTGACTTTTCTATGGCAGGGCCTGATGTAACCTTAATGGGGCTACCAAGCTCGCTCGCGATGATATGAGCCATGGTGGTCTTGCCAAGGCCCGGAGGGCCGTAAAAAAGGACATGGTCAAGAGCCTCCTGCCTTGCCTTTGCCGCGTCAATAAAGACCTTTAAATTCTCCTTGAGCTTTTCCTGCCCTACAAAAACGTCAAGCGAGCGCGGCCTCAGGGAATTTTCAAACCCTTCGTCGCCGTCAATCTTAGCCGCTACTATTTCACGCTCATCCATAAAACAGGCACCAATAAAAAATCATCTTCTTGAAATATTTTTAAGCGATTCTTTCAAAAGCTCCTGAAAATCGCACTCCGCCCCAAGCGCGGCTTTCGACTTTTTTACCGCATCCTCGGCCTGAAGCTGTTTATAACCAAGGTTGGTCAGCGCGGAAACAACGTCATACTGCCTTGAATCCTTCGTCTGCGTATGCACGCCCGACGGCACGGACGAAAACCTGAGCATAGCTTCTCTTGCCTTATCCTTAAGCTCAAGAAGAAGCCTTTCAGCGGTCTTGGCGCCAATGCCCGGAATGCTTGAAAGCCTTGCCCTGTTACTCTCAATTATGGAAGAAAGAAGCTCGGACGGGGCGATGCCAGAGAGGATATTCTTGGCAAGCTTCGGGCCTACGCCGGTTACGGTAATAAGAAGCTTGAAGGCCTCTTTTTCGTCTTCCGTGAGAAAACCGTAAAGCACGATGGCGTCGTCTTTAAGGTGCGTATGAACGGTTAAAGTAACCGGCTCGCCAATCTCGGGAAGTTTATAATACGTAGAGAGCGGGATAAAGGCTTCATACCCTACGCCGCCCGCGTCCAAGACAACCGACTCAATTGTTTTAATTATAAGCCTGCCGCTTAAACGTGCTATCATACCTGAATTTTCATCTTGCGATTGACGTTTTTTAACGCGGTTTCTTCGGAAAGAACCGCATGTCTGCTGTGGTTTATATGACATATGGCCGTTGCGAGCGCGTCCGCGGCATCAGGCTGATATATTGAATCGGATTTAAGAAGTAGCTTGACCATCTTTTGAACCTGCTCTTTTTCCGCGCCACCGTAGCCGGTTACGGCGAGCTTTATCGTCTTAGGATCGTATTCGTACACCTTAAGTCCAGCCTTTGCCGCGGCCATTAGGGCAACGCCCCTGACATGAGCAAGTACTACCGCGCTTCTGGCATTTTTAGCGAAAAACATCGTCTCGACAACGACGCAATCGGGTTTTAATTCCGTTATAACGGCGCTAAGCGTGTCGTACACGGCAAAAAGCCGCTCTGAGAGCGGCTTAGACGGACTAAGGTTCGTATTCCAAGCGCCAAGGCAGACAAGACCGCCGCCAGATTGCTTTTGCACGACGCCGTAGCCTGTCTTTATGGAACCAGGGTCGATGCCAAGAACCTTCACTATGCCCTCGCGTAAAAAAATAATCGCATTAAATTTTGCATTTACATACGTCACGCCGTGCATAATTCAGCGTATCATCAAAACCAACCCGCTCTTATGACAGCTTGTCAAGCTCCTCCGCGGATATATCGAAGTTTGCGTACACGGCCTGCACGTCGTCAAGGTCTTCAAGCCCTTCAAGGAAGTCAAGCAACTGACGCGCCGTCTTGCCCTCCACCTTTACAGTTACCTTTGGCAACATTGTTATTTCCGAGCGCTGATATTTAACGCCGGAGGCGTCGAAGGCTGTTTTCACCTTATGAAACGCGGCAGGGTCCGAATAAACCTCAAAGACGTTGTCGTCCGTGTTTGTGATTACGTCATCGGCCCCGGCGTTCAAGGCGGCCTCCATAAGCTTATCCTCTGTAATTAAAGACGGGTCGAATATAAAAACGCCTTTTTTTTCAAACATAAA
>SCQA01000162.1 GCA_004298725.1 bacterium | reverse complement strand
GACACGTTAAGGCAGGTGGCAAAAGCTGTTGAAGCGGGCTTTGACAATACTCCGGTGGAGGCCGGGTTTTTACAGATTGAAAGCCCGGACTTTCAGCAGGCTTTTGATACGCTGGCGCAAAGAGGCGCAAACGACGTAATTGTAATGCCGTATTTTCTGTATTCAGGCCTGCATGTTACAAAAGATTTGCCGGAAGAGATGGAAAAGGCCTTAAAGCGCCATCCGTCCGTTAAGATGGCTCTCGCCAAGAGCCTCGGTTTTCATGATAAACTTATAGAAATAACCCTTGAAAGGATACGCGAGCTAAACAGCCAAAAATCTCCGGTAAAAGGGTTTATTCAGCATCCCATTGAAAAAGAGAGTTTCAGGTTAATCGGGCGGGAGTTGGGTGAAACAGGTTTTTCAACCTCTGAATTAAACATCGTAAAAAGGGTTATACATACAACCGCGGATTTTGATTTTAAAAATACCATGCGTTTCAGCTCGGGCGCGCTTTCCGCCGGCATTACAGCAATAAAAAACGGCGCGAATATGGTAACGGATGTAAAGATGGTAGAAGCAGGCATATCAAAGGAACGGCTTGCCGGTTTTGGCAACGGACGGGTTATATGTTTTTCCCGCGCCGGTTTTCCGGCTGAAAAGGCAGTGGGTACAGGCGCCGCTACACAAACTGCTCTTGCCATGCAAAAGGCCGCGCCTTATATAAACGGCGCTATAGTTGTCATAGGCAATGCGCCTACAGCCCTTGCCGAGCTTCTCCGCCTTGCTGAAAAAGGGCTGGTAAAACCGGCGCTTGTAATCGGCGTGCCTGTGGGTTTTGTAGGAGCAGTTGAAGCAAAGCAGGAGCTTTTTGATTCAGGGCTTGATTTTATAACCTGTTTGGGCAGAAAGGGCGGCTCTACGGTAGCGGTTAGCGTGGCTAACGGAGTTGTCATCGAGGCGCTTGGCGGCATTAATGCCAATGCCGGTTAAAAAACAGATTATGGACTTCAGGGAACTAATGGAAATAACAGACAAATTACTTGCCGTAACGTAATTAAACCTAAAACAAAAGGGGGAGCATAATGAAGCCGAAGAATAAGCTTTTATTGGCATTGTTAGGCATTATATTTTTGTCGCCTGTTTCCGCATATGCCCATACAGGCATGGGGCATACCGTTGGTTTTGCTAACGGCTTCGGCCACCCCCTTGGCGGATTGGACCATATTCTTGCCATGATTGCCGTAGGTATATGGGCATTTCAAACAGGCGGAAAAGCCGTTTGGGCAATGCCTGCGGCCTTTGTGGGGGTTATGGCGCTTGGAGGATTTTTTGGCATTGCCGGAGTAGGGGTTCCCTTTACTGAAGAGGGCATAATCATTTCCGTATTGCTACTTGGCGTACTTATAGCCGTGGTAGTGCGTATGCCTTTGGTAATAAATATGGCTATTGTAGGGCTGTTTGCGGTCTTCCACGGCCATGCCCACGGTATTGAAATGCCGGTTGTTGCGTTTGGGTTGGCTTATGGCGTTGGTTTTGTCGTCAGCACCGCTTTACTTCATTTATGCGGCATAGGCATAGGGGTTTTGTTTCAAAAGACCGTTAGTATGCGGTTTGTCCGTTATACGGGAGCAAGCATTGCCACAGCCGGAGTTTACCTTTTTCTTGCGTAAAAGCGGTATAGGCAAATAAAATTAGGAAGATGATAAAGAATACAAGCTAAATAGAAAAAATAAAATAACCATTGGCTGGATTTAAGGGAAGAGGAGTGAAAACCTCCCGCTACCCCGTAGCCGTAAAGGGAACGAAAACTCAACTAAGCCACTGTTGCGGGCAATACCGCATCGGGAAGGCGGGTAAGTAGGACGCCCTGAGCCGGAAGACCGAACCAGACCATTATTTAAACAACGTTTTCTCGAGGGAGAAAAATATGGAATTTTGTTGTTACAGCCTTGCTTGGCGGACACTGCTTAAAACTACCATTGTTTTTTTCTGTGCCGGTATCAGCGTGGCGTTGTTTTTAACTCCGGTTTTTGCTGAAAGTAAAGACCAAGCTGAAGAACTGCGCGACTTGAAAAAGCGCGTTGAAAGGCTTGAAAGCGAACGCGATAACGCAACAACGATTGACGGAACAAGCGTTAAACAGCGTCTTGTTCAGAGTACGCATGGCATAAAGATAAGCGGCGGTTTGACCGCCACTGCCGAGGGCACGAACCACCTGAAGAACGGCCGCCACAGGGGCGCTGTTGCTTTGTCGGCGGATTTATCGCTTGAAACAGCAATAGGGAAAGACGGCAAAGTTGCCGCGGCCTTTGACATACAGTCCGGCGCGGGGCTTAAAAACCTGCCGCCTCTTTTTACGTCGCCAAACGGGAACGCAACCGGTGTAAATAACGATATTGAATCGTATAACAACGATTCAGCGCATCTGACACAGCTCTATTATGAGCGCGACTTTAATAAAAAAGTTGTAATTACCGTCGGCAAGCTCGATCTGCCAACATACTTTGACGTGAACAACTTTGCGGGTAATGAAAGGACGCAGTTTCTTGCCAATTCGTTTGTAAGTAATCCGGCTGTCGAGTTCGGCGGTACGCAGGATTTTAACGGTTCGGGCGCGCGCGTTACCGGAAACTTAAGCGATTCGCTTGATATAACTTTCGGCGCGTTTGAAGGGGACGGCAATTTTAACGATGCCTTTGACCGGCCTTTTCTCATGGCCGAGACTGACTTTAAGGCCGCGCTAAACGGGAAAGACGGCAATTACCGTTTTTACGTTTGGACAAGGCAGGGCAGGCCGGACGCCATGTCAACGGCTGACCCGCGTGATGAGCGCTTGGCCCGCTCCGCTAATAACGGCGTTGGTTTAAGCTTTGACCAACAGCTTACTGAAATAGCTGGAGTGTGGCTACGCGCCGGAGTTCAAAGGCAAAAGCTCGCTCAGTTTGACAGGCATATCAGCACGGGGGTAAACGTCAAAGCGCCGTTTGCCGGCAGGGAAAGCGATGTTTTTGGCGCGGGTTACGGCGTTACCTTTACAGGCGCGGCGTATGAAAATTATATGTCGTCAGCCGCGCCGCAATTTAAGGCAGGCGCCGAGCATTATTTGGAGGCTTATTACAACTTTGCCGTAGCACATGCCACGGCTGTAACCGGAGCGCATATTTCGCCGGATATACAGTTGGTAATCAACCCGGGCGGCGATATGAATATGACAAACCTGTTTGTATACGGCTTACGTTTGCAGGTCTTTTTCTAAAAAAGTGGCAAGAGCTTGAAAAATATGGTTACATTACACGGCAGTCAGCGCGGAGCGAGGCGGGTTGCGATAAATTACATTAGCAAAATAAAAACAGGAGGGTTTAACATGGAAAGAATTTTAGAAAGGGATTTTTTGCTTAAAACAGCGTTGCCGGCTTTGATTATAGTGGGGTTGGCGTTTAGCATGGTTGTAATCGCTTACGGCATGGACGGCGTCGCAAAAGGCGTACACGACGCGTTCCACGACTTCAGGCACACAATAGGAATGCCCTGCCACTAAGCCGCTGTTAAAACTGATTCGGAGGCTTTTTATGAAGAGCCGTTTCTTTTTGCAAAGGCTTGCGTTGCTTGTTGCGTCCGGCATTGTGTGGGGTTGGCTTTCAATGGCAATAAACAGTTTTACCGGCGCCTTTACGTTTGAAAGCGGCCTTTCGCACAACTTTATATCGTTCGCGCTCGGCGGCGTAATTTTATCGCTTATATGCGCTGGCTTTTTATTTATGCTTGAAGGCCGTTTGCCGTTTAAAAGGACACTGCCAAAGGCCGTGCTTGTAAGCGCGTCCGTATGGCTTGTATTAAGAATAGGCGGCGCGTTCCTTTCGGCAATGGATTCGGAAAGGTTTCACGTAGTAACCCCGCAGACGCTTCAGGGCTTTTTGCTTGCAATAGTTCTTGGCGTTGTGCTCGGCATTGTTTGGGGTTTGACTAACGGCAATGCCGGGTACGGCAGAAAAGCAGTAATCTGAGCTCTATGGATAAAAGAGAGAAACAGGCGCGGCCCTTGAGGCGCGGTTTTACCACCGGCACATGCGCCGCCGCCGGAGCAAAAGCGGCGGCGCGCGTTGTTTTTTCAAAGCTTGCCGGAAAAAAACAGCAACGCGCAAGCTCGGTCAGCGTCAGCCTTCCCCGCGGCGGTTCTCTTGTCGTAAAAATCAAAGATATAAAGGCCGACCGTCTGACGGCGTCGGCAACCGTTGTAAAAGAAGCAGGGGACGACCCGGACGTTACGAACAACGCCGAAATCGTTACCGAGGTTAAATTCCTGCGCGCTAATAAATCGCGCGCTTCAGTGAAGATATTAGGCGGTAAGGGCGTGGGCGCGGTGACAAGGCCGGGCCTTAAAATAGCGCCCGGAAACCCGGCAATAAACCCCGTGCCGCTAAGCATGATACGAAAGGCCGTAATTGAAGAAGCTCTACTTGCCCGCGTAACGCCCGCCGTTACAGTGACTGTTTCCGTGCCAACGGGCGAGGCGCTTGCCAAAAAAACCTTGAACGCGCGGCTTGGCATAATAGGCGGCATATCAATACTCGGCACCACCGGCATCGTGGAGCCGATGTCGCTTGGCGCGTACAGGGATTCCATACGCGCGGCGCTTGATGTGGCAATGGCGGGCGGTTTAAATGAAGTTGTCCTTTCAACCGGCAGATCAAGCGAACTCGTCGCCGAAAAGGCGCTGAAATTGCCGGAAATTGCGTATGTTTTAACCGGCGACCACATGGGCTACGCCCTTAAAGAGGCGGCAAAAAAAAGCGCGTTCAAAAAAATTATAGTTTCCGGGCAATTCGGCAAATTTTCAAAACTCGCGGAAGGGCATTTTGAAACGCACTGCTCGGATTCATCCGTTGACGTGGCTTTGCTCGGCGAATTTTGCGCTTCCCGCAAAGCAGGGGCTGACATTGTTGAAAAGATACGCCGCGCCAATACAGCGAGGGAAGTTTACTTTATTTTAAAAAACGCCGGTCATGCTGAAATATTAAAAGCGCTTTGCGATAGAGTTAAAAAGAACGCGGTTAAAACCGTTGCCAACCGCGCTAAAATAGCCGCCTTGCTTGTTGGTTATGAAAATGACGTAGTCTGCTTATGTTAAAGAATAATAAAACATGATCTATGTAATAGGCATTGGCCTTGACGGCATGGACGGGCTTAGCCCGGTTTCGCGTGAAATAATCCGCTCAGCCGGGCTTATAACGGCCGGGCAGAGGCACCTTGAATTGGTAAAGGGGCATACGGCCAAAAAAATAGCTTTAAATAAGGGCCTTGAAAAAGCCGTGGTTGCCATAAGCGGCCATTTAAAAAAACACCCGCGTAAAAATATCGTTATACTCGCTACCGGCGACCCGCTTCTTTTCGGCATAGGCGGCTTTATTATAAAACGCTTCGGTAAAAAACGCGTAGAAATAATACAGGCCGTAAGCACGGCTCAGGAAGCGTTCGCAAAGATTAAAGAAAACAGCACGGGCATGAAAGTTTTTAGCGTGCACGGCAAAACCGCTTCAACTGAAAAAATTGCGAAGGTCGCAGGCGAAATAATAGGCCTTGAAAAAGCCGCGGTATTTACGGACCCTGTAAATACGCCGGCCAAGGTGTGCGCCGCGCTTATTGCCGCCAAGGCAACCGGGTACACGGCTTTTGTATGCGAATCGCTTGGTCTTGAAGACGAAAAGATAACCAAGGGAACTCTTAGCGCGGTTGCTAAAAGAAAGGCTTTCGCGCCGCTGAATACTCTGCTTCTTGTCCGTTCGAAGAAAACGGGGCAAGCGCACGGGCGCGCCTGCTTTCAGCCGTTTGGCATACCGGATGCGCTCTTTAGCCATTCAAACGGCTTGATAACCAAGGAAGAATTGCGCGTAATTTCTCTTGCCAAACTGCGCCTCGGCCCGCAGAGCGTCGTGTGGGACATAGGCGCCGGAAGCGGTTCCGTGGCAATTGAGGCAGGCAGGCTCGCGTTGTCAGGCCGCGTCATCGCAATCGAGAAAGACCCGGCAAGAATAAAGGATGTTGAAAAGAACATCAAACGCTTCGGCGTAAGAAATGTGGACGTTGTAAAAGGCTTTGCTCCCGCGTGTTTGAAAGGGTTGCCGGCGCCGGATGCGATTTTTATCGGCGGCGGCGGTTCCGGCATAACAGCCATACTCAAGGCCGCGTCAAAACAGCTTAAAAAATCCGGTAGAATAGTTGTAAACGCGGTTACGGTTGAAACAGTCGGGCGCGCCACCCAATATTTTAAGGAAAACGACTGGGACTGGGAGACGATACTTATAAGCCTTGCCAAATCACGGTCGGTCGGAGATTTAAGCATGTTAAAGGCAAATAACCCGGTATTTATAATTACCGGCATTAAGCCATGACAAATAACTCGTGCGGCGTATTTTACGGAGCAGGCGTAGGCCCGGGCGACCCGGAGCTTATTACGCTAAAAACACTCCGCATACTTCAAAAATCTCCTGTTATCGCCGTGCCAAAGGCCAATGACGAAAGTTCAAGCGTTGCTCTCGGCATAGCGAAAAAAGCCCTACGGCTTGATGGCAAGGAAATACTTGAATTAAGCCTGCCCATGACTAAAAATGCGGCGGAGCTGGCGACTGCCCGCGAAAAGGCGGCTGATGAAATAGCGAAGCGGCTTAAGCAAAACCTTGACGTCGTTTTTATAACACTTGGCGACCCCATGCTGTATTCGACATTCAGTTATTTTGTGCCGCTTTTAAAGGAAAAACTGCCGTCTTTGAAGGTGAGCGTCTCAGCGGGCGTTACGTCTTTTTCGTCTGCGGCGGCGGCGCTTATGTTGCCGCTTGCCGAGGGCGAAGGGCGCGTTGCCATTATACCGGCGTCTTACGGGCAGGAGGATATTGAAAGAACGCTTGATGGCTTTGACACTATTATTTTCATGAAGGTTCATAAGGCGATTGACCGTCTTGTCGACCTTTTGCGCGCGCGCGGCCTTGATAAAAACGCGTATTTTATTTCAAAGGCCGGGTGGGACAGCGAGGAAATAGAAACCGACATACGCAAATTAAAAGGCGTGAAACACGGTTATTTCTCAATGCTCATAGTTAAAAAATGAAAAACATAAAACCTTCAACGGTACACTTTGTCGGCGCAGGCCCCGGGGACGCGGAACTGATAACGGTTAAGGGCATGCGCCTTTTGAAAGAGGCCGGCGTTGTAATATACGCCGGTTCTCTTGTGCAAAAGGCCATGCTTAAATATTGCAAGGCCGGGGTCAAGCTTTTTGACAGCGCTGGAATGAACCTTCAGGAAATTACCTCCTTGATGGTATCCTCCGCCAAAGCCGGTAAAAAAGTAGTTAGGCTCCACAGCGGAGACCCGTCCCTTTACGGCGCAATACGCGAGCAGACGGTAGTTCTTGACCAAGCGGATATCGCGTATGCAATGGTTCCGGGCGTTTCGTCGGCGTTTGCCTCAGCCGCCGCTTTAAAGGCCGAGCTTACCATGCCGGAAGCGTCGCAAACGGTTATATTTACCCGTCTTGCGGGCAGGACTCCGGTGCCGGAAAAAGAGAGCCTTGCAGGCCTTGCGGCGCACAACGCCACAATTTGCGTCTTTCTAAGTTCCGCCATGATCAGCTCCGTGGTAAGGGAGCTTAAAAAAGGCTACCCGGCGTCAACCCCCGCGGCAATTGTTTACCGCGCAAGCTGGCCTGACGAGTTTATAATCACGGGCACGCTTAAAGATATTGCGAAAAAGGCGCGCGTGGCGGGCATAAAATCGCAGGCCATGATTATAGTCGGAAGAGCGCTTTCAAAAGCCCGCCTCGGCGACAAAAAGTCAAAGCTCTATGACACGGACTTCAGGCACGCTTTTAGAAACTGACGGTCTGTTTTTTGATTCCATTTTATCGGGGCTAAGCGTATGTTGCTGTATGAAATCACGATGCGGGATTTTAAAAAAGGGCTTAAAAAAACAAAAACCCTTATAATTCCATACGGCACCTGCGAGGCGCACGGCCTTCATTTGCCGCTGGGCACCGACACGCTCATAATAACCTCTGCGCTGAACCATGCATCTTCAACGCTTAATGCTTTTATAGCCCCGCCTGTTCATTACGGCGTTTGCACGTCAACGGGCCAGCACCCGGGAACCGTCGGCATTACGCCGCGCACCCTGCGCCTTATCACAAAAGACCTTGTTGAAGACGCTTATAAAAAAGGGTTCAGGAATTTTTTGCTTATATCCGGCCACGGCGGAGGCGCGCACGTTAGCGCCATGAAGGAAGCCGCGGAAGCGCTCGTACAAAGCCTGCCCCGCGTGAAGATCGCGGCGTTTTCAATTTACGGCGTAATGGGCAAAGAGCTTGCTGAATTGGCGGAAACGGAAGATGATTCGCACGCTGGCGAGCTTGAGACGTCCGCAGTGCTTTACCTTGCTCCGCGTCTTGTAAAAGGCCGTTCAAAAAAAGAATATCCTAATTTTCCACAGCCTTTTATCGTAAAAGACAAAATTAAATATTGGCCCGGCGCCGTGTGGGGGGATCCGTCCAAGGCAAGCGCACAAAAAGGCAAAGCGCTTATCGAGACAATGGCAAAAAAAGTGCGCGAGATTATAAAACAGATGGAACGGCTGTAAGGATAGTTGAAAAAACGGCGGGGACAATTTAAATTTATTTTTTAAAAAAAGGTGAGTTCAAGCCAACTCAAACGCGGTTAGATTTTTTAAACCACCTCCACTCAGTCCCCTCCTTGACAAGGAGGGGAAAAAAGGAAATACACGAAGCGCTTTAATGCAAATGGAATCTTCAAAAACTTTTAAAGATAAAAAAATCGCTCTCTTCGCGCTTACCCCTAATTCTTTAGCGTACGCTAAAAAACTAAAGGCGTGTTTTAAAAACGCCCTGCTTTATCCGCCGGATAAGCTGAAGTCAGGCGGGCTTAGGCTCTTAGCAAAAAAAACCTTTAAAAACTGCGACGCTCTAATTTTTTTTTCGGCAACGGGTATTGCCGTAAGGGTGGTAGCGCCGCTACTTGGCGCGAAAAACATTGACCCGGCAGTGGTTGTTGTTGACGATTTGGCCCGTTTTGCCATAAGCCTTGTCTCCGGTCACCTTGGCGGAGCAAACGCCCTTGCAGGTGAAGTAGCGGCAATTATCGGCGCGGTGCCTGTTATAACCACCGCGACGGACTCGCGTTTTCTTCCCTGCGTGGAGGAGATTGCCGCAAAAACATCTTCGGTTATAGAGGATGTAAAAAAAATAAAGGTTATCAATTCCGCCATATTAAACGGTTCTGCTATATTTATAATTGACCGCAATCGTAAAAGGCTTTCAGCCTTGAAAAAAACATTCGGTGTCGGCAAAGGCAAGGTGCTCTTTCATTTTGCGAAAAAACTTCCAGCTCGTCCGTCCGATTCAGCTGTTTTTGTAGTGATAACAAGCAGTGCGGATTATCCCGTTCAGCGGACGCTGAAAACCCGAACCTTAATGCTCAGGCCGCGTGAATTCAGCGTCGGCATCGGTTGTAAAAAAGGAGTGAGCGTTAAGGAAGTTGAAAAGGCCGTTAAAGCGGCATTTCGTGTTCACGGGCTTTCAACGCTTTCAATACGCAACTTTGCCACGATTGACATAAAAAAAACCGAGCAGGGCATTCTGGATTACGCAACTAAAGCAAGGCTTTCAATTGAATTTTACGGCGTAGCGGAACTTAACACTAAAAAACCGCCTTCCGGCGTATCGCAGGCGGCTTTAAAAAACACGGGCGCTTTTGCCGTGGCAGAGCCGTCCGCGTTGTTATCATCAGGAGCTAAAAGATTATGGTTCAAAAAGATACGGACAAGAAACATTACGCTGGCGGCCGCAAAGGCGAGCTTTCGGTAGTCGGCATCGGCCCGGGCGCGGCTTGCCACCTTACCCAAAAAGCAAAGGACGCGCTTGCCTCTGCCGACGTTGTTGTCGGCTATACGCGTTATGTCGCTCTTGTGGCGGAGCTTATTAAAGGCAAGGAGGTTTTTACCTCCGCCATGACTCAGGAGGTGGAGCGTTGTGAAAAGGCTATTGAGTTTGCCCTGAGCGGCGCGCGTGTGGCCGTTGTTTCTTCCGGCGACGCGGGCATTTACGGCATGGCCGGGCTTATACTGCAAATTGCCGAGGCAAAGGGGGTTTTAACAGGCCCTAACAACGGAGAAGGCGCCATTAAAATTGAAGTAATTCCGGGTGTGCCTGCTTTTGTAAGCGCCGCGGCAATTCTCGGCGCGCCTTTGATGCACGACTTTGCTTCAATATCCCTTTCAGACCTCCTTACGCCGTGGGCAGTTATTGAAAATCGTCTTAAAGCCGCAGTTCAGGCGGATTTTGTCATAGCGCTTTATAATCCGAAAAGTTCGCAAAGAAAGGCAAACCTCTCCCAAGCGGTCGAAATAGTGCTACAATATAGAAATGGCAGTACACCGGTCGGCATTGTAAGGAATGCCACAAGGCAGGAAGAAAGCGTGACGCTTACTACCCTTAACGGTCTTGGCGCTTTTTACGAGACTATTGATATGCTGACAATATTGCTTATCGGTAATTCAAATACCTATACATCCGGTAAATCAATGATAACGCCGAGAGGTTATAACATAAAAATTAATTAAGAGGTTGCCTTGTGCCGTTTTCAACAAAAAACCTAACTACCGCTAAAAAAAGACTTGAAATACAATGTTTACATGTGCTATAACACTATCAATCATTCGCAAGTGAAGTTAGTTGAATTTTTCAGCAATCCGGCGCGCGCAATGTGCCGGGGCTGATGTTAATTTTTGTTTTTACATACTTAATAAATGGAGGCGACGATGGCTCCCGAAGAAATTAAAAAATTAAGGCAGTTGCTTGGATGGTCGCAGGAGCGGTTTGCGCGCGAGCTTGGCGTAAGTTTTTGCACTGTCAACAGGTGGGAAAGGGGCAAGACTGAGCCAAGCCCCATGGCAATAAAGTTTTTAAAAAAGTTCAAGGAAAAAACTGCGGTAAAAAACACAAGGAACACGCCGCGGGTTGATCTTCGCGTACCGATAAATGTGCATAAAACCGAAGCGCGGGAAAAAGAACCAACAGGCTTTATATCCTATACTGAAAATCTTAGCACCGGCGGCGTAATGTTCAGCACCCCGTACGAGTTAAAAACAGGCGAAAAGCTTCGCGTCGCGCTTCTGCTTGAAACAAACGGAGCAAAGCGGCCTGTTGACGCGGTTACAGAGGTAATGTGGACTCACTCCAAAGAGAACGGACAGACGGTTGGCGTACGTTTTGAAGAGCTGAAGCCGACGGACGTATCCACTATAATGAACACCATGCTTGTTAATTGAGAGTAATAGAACCGGTTGACTTAGATTTTATAGCGCAAGCGTAAAACTAGGTGAGACATGGGGCTTTTGCCGTAGGCAAAAGCCCCATGTTTTTTTGTGTTCGCAACAAGCTTTTAAAGCATCCTCGTTGACCTCCCTTCCGCCCTGTGTTAAAAATATTGTATGGCCAATGAAAAAGAAGAAAAGGCTGAAATAGAGCGCTTGCGGCGCGAGATAAACCAACATAATTATCGCTATTACGTGCTTGACAGCCCTGTTGTGACGGACGCCGAGTACGACCGCCTGATGAAGCGGCTTGCCAAGCTCGAAGCGCTGTACCCGGAGCTTATCACGCCTGATTCGCCCACGCAGAGGGTCGGGGCCAAGCCTCTTGAGTCTTTCGGTACCATTACGCACACGATACCCATGCTCTCTCTTGCCAATGCCCTTGCAAAAGAAGAAGCCATTGATTTTGACGCAAAGATAAAGCGCCTGCTTGACATGCCTTTAAATGGGCAAATAGAATACGTTGCCGAACCCAAGATGGACGGCCTCGCAGTTGAGCTTGTTTATGAGAACGGCGTTTTCATCAAGGGTTCCACTCGCGGGGACGGCTATGCCGGGGAAGACGTAACAAGTAATCTTAAAACCGTCCGCTCCATACCGTTATCGCTTTCGCCTTCCGCCAAGGCTTTGTCAACGCTTATTGAAGTGCGCGGAGAGGTTTTTTTGCCGCTCGACAGTTTTAAAAAATTGAACTCGGAGCGTGAAAAGGCAGGTGAGCAGGTATTCGCGAACCCGCGTAACGCCGCCGCCGGGTCCCTGCGCCAGCTTGACCCTAAGATAACAGCTGGAAGGCCGCTTGATATATTTTGCTACGGCATAGGTTCTGTTGAAGGGGCGTCGTTTCAAACTCATTTTGAAAGCCTTGAGTTCTTAAAAAAAACCGGCCTGAAAATCAACCCTTTGGTAAAGGTTGTCACCGGCATCGAGGCCGTGCTTGATTACCACGGGGAAATTGAAAAAAAGCGCGACAGCCTGAATTACGAGCTTGACGGCGTTGTGATAAAAGTCAACAATTTCAGCTTGCAAAACCGCCTCGGTGTAATATCAAGAAGCCCAAGATGGGCCATTGCGTACAAATTCGCGGCGAGGCAGGAAGAAACCGTTGTGCGTGAAATAATAGTCGGCGTAGGAAGAACCGGCGCGCTTACGCCCGTTGCAATGCTTAGTCCGGTTATCGTGGGCGGCGTTACCATTGAAAGAGCGACGCTTCATAATCAGGACGAAGTAGAGAGAAAAGACGTGCGCGTTGGCGACACCGTGGTTGTTCAGCGCGCCGGAGACGTAATACCGGAAGTGTCGTATGTCGTTAAAGAAAAAAGGCCGCATAACGCAAAACCGTTTAAAATGCCTGACGCGTGCCCGGTATGCGGCGCAGAGGTGGAAAAAGACGGAGCGCTTCACTTCTGCACCGGCGGGCTTTCGTGCCCGGCCCAGTTACAGCAGTCAATCGCTCACTTTGCCTCCAAACGCGCCATGGACATTGACGGCCTCGGGGAGGCGCATGTTGTGCAGTTTGTTGACGCGGGCATTGTGAAGGACGTAGCCGGTTTATATTCGCTGACAAAAGACGATATACTGACGCTTGAAAGATGGGGCGAAAAGTCCGCCGAGAACCTGCTTGACGCAATTGAAAGGAGCAAGCATCCGGCCCTTGACAGGCTTATCTACGCGCTTGGAATACACGGGGTCGGCGAGCACGTGTCAAAGGTTCTTGCCGGAGCCTTCGGCAGTATTGATAAGCTTATGACGGCGGATAGGGAGGCTCTTTTGAATATCCGTGAAATAGGTCCTGAAATAACAAAGAGCATACAAGATTTTTTCAGCGGCGCAGAAAACGCGAAAGTTATTGAGAAACTCAAAAAAGCGGGCGTTGAGTTTAAAGAAGTCAAGCCAATTGAAAAGGGCGTGCTTTCCAATAAAATTTTTCTCTTTACCGGCACGCTTTCGGAATTCTCAAGGGACGAGGCAAAAGCCCGCGTGGAAGCCGCTGGCGGGCGCGTAGCGCAGAGCGCGGGCAAAAAGGTTGACTACGTGGTTGCCGGCGGTGACCCCGGCTCAAAGCTTGAAAAGGCAAAAACAATGGGGCTTAAGATAATAAGCGAGGATGAATTTAAAACGCTTTTGGAAGCTGGCGCGCTTAAAACCATGTAGATGTAGTGCGAGACTTAAGTTTCGCTGAATTTTAAAAGTTACCGATGCTAATATACGAGGGCATAGACTACCCTGTAAAACTGCGGTGTAAAGGCTAAAAAAGCTTTCATGAAGAAAAAGGTTGCCATACAAAAATGCGGTTCTTACGCTGAAGACGAAGTTTACAGAAAAGTGAAAGAGCTTGTCGCGCTGATTGGCGGCATGGAGAGGTTTGTAAAACGCGGGGAGAGGATACTTGTTAAACCGAACCTCCTTGCGGCGCACTCTGCCGAGGCCGCGGCCACAACGCATCCTGTTGTTGTCAAAGTAATTATTCGCCTTGTAAAGGAGGCAGGGGCATTTCCAACCGTGGGGGACAGCCCCGGGCTTGGCACAGCGAAGAAGGTAGCTGAAAAGTGCGGCGTTTTAGAGGCGTGCGTTTCAACGGGCACCGAGCTTATTGACCTTAAAGACGCCGTCGTGCGTGAAAACTCGTCAGGCGGCGTCTTCAAGCGGCTTGAGGTTTCAGGCGAAGCGCTTGGGTTTGACGGCATTATAAGCGTGCCGAAGCTAAAAACGCACGTGCAGATGTATTTGACGCTTGGCGTTAAGAACATCTTCGGTTGTGTGCCGGGCAAGAGAAAGCCCCAGTGGCACCTTGCCGCCGGAACCGACACGTTGGCCTTTGCGGGTATGATACTCGACCTGTACCTTTTTATTAAGCCGAGGCTTACCATAATGGACGCCGTTGTCGCCATGGAGGGAAACGGCCCGGCAAGCGGCGAGCCGAAACACCTTGGCCTGTTATTTGCCTCAGAAGACGCTATTGCGATGGACGCCGTAGCCGCCGAGACGTTATCGGCAAGGGCCGAGGATTTGCCGATTTTAGCGGTTGCCGCGGGGCAGGGCATTAAAACAGCCAATGTGCATTGCGTGGATGTGGTAGGTGAAATGATCTGCGATGTAAAGGTAAGGGGGTTTAAGTTTCCCCCGCTTATAAGCGCCAACTTCGCGGCAAAACTGCCGGATTTCTTAGACAGGCGAGTCAGAAAGGCGCTTACGGCAAGACCGCGTATTCACCACGATAAATGCACGCTCTGCTCTGTTTGCGTTGACACGTGCCCGCCTGGTATTATGGGCAAGGCAAGGCGCATAGAGATAAATTACGATAAGTGCATCAGGTGCTATTGTTGTCAGGAAATATGCCCGCAAGGAGCCATTACGGTAAAAGAGGGCTGGTTAAAAAAGATAATCTCCGGCCTGTGAGGTTCGCGCGGTCTTGTGCCACGGGTTTTTCATATAATATACTTAATCAAGAGCGTCCTAAAAATTAGAAATTTTTTCTAAGGTCGAGACAGGGCGAAAATAAAAAGCGGAGCATATATGATGCGAATATGTGAGCATT
>SCQA01000161.1 GCA_004298725.1 bacterium | reverse complement strand
GCCGGCCTTGTGCGTGAAACTTTTCAGGAGGCTATGGCCGGGCACAGGCCCGGCACAGAGGTTGTTACGGTTGTCGCGCTTGATATGCCGGATTACGCGGCTCTTGGCGTTTTAAAAGATGTTTTTGCCCGTTTGCCCGCGGTGAAAGACGTCACGTTTCTATATTTTTCAAGGGCAAAGATAGTAATTGAGGTGAAGAGCGCCGTAAGCCGCTCTGATTTCGCCGTGGCGCTTAAAAAGGAGCTTGGCGACGGTTTTGTGGTGGCTGACGCGCAGGGCAAGGTGGCGGTGAAATATATTATTCGCGGAGAATATTCAAAGTGAAGATGAACAGAGTTTTTTTTGCGGCGGCTACGGCATATATTCTGTTTGCCCTTTCAGCGTGCACGCACAATGTTAAATTCGAGCTTGCTAAAAATTATCAGGACGTAAAGCCGTATGTGATAGCCGTTCTGCCCGTGATATGGGATTCCAAGCCCGACCTTACCGACGCCAATGTTGAACGCGCCGCGCGGTTATTCAGGGAAATGTCGTTTGAGAGGCTTAAATCAATGGATTACGGGCTTATACGCCTTGAGGAAATCGACGGCGCGTATAAGGAGAAAAGCGGTTTTGCGTCCGCCAAGACAACGGACGTCGTAAAGGCGCTTAATGCGGACGCGGTTCTTTTTATCCGCGTGATCGATTGGGACACAAGCCTTTTCGCGACGTATTCCGCGTTAAAGCTCAAGGCGATCTTTGAGCTTTATTCAAAAGACGGAACGCTTTTGTGGCAGGCTAAATATAAGACAAAAGAATCCGACATAAGGCTTGAAAGAAAGCCCGGCGAGCTTGCGGTTATAACGGCGTATGAGCCGCGCGTTCAGCGTTTCATTGACGCCGTGCTCGCGACCTTGCCAAAGGGCGAGCCGCCTTCCGAGCGCCGGACTTTCTTCGAGTGGCTTCCTTAGAGCGCGGCAGAAAGCAAAGCCTTATGATAGTTGCAGTAATTCCGAACATACTTACGATATTCAGAATAGCGCTTGTCCCGGTATTCGCGTTTCTTGTCCTGCTGGATAGGCAGGGCTTTGCGCTTGCTGTTTTTTTGCTTGCCGGAGCAACCGACGTGTTTGACGGCTTTATCGCGCGTAGGTTCGGCGGCAGTTCGGCCGTTGGCGCGCTTCTTGACCCTCTTGCCGACAAATTTCTTTTAACCACGGCGTATCTCGTGCTTACTTTTAAAGAGGTTACGCCGCTGTGGTTGTGCGCGCCTGTTATCGCGCGCGACGTAATAATGCTATCCTTAATAGCCGTTCTTAAAAGCAGGGGTATTGCGCCTAAGCTTAATCCGAATGTTTTCGGCAAACTTACAACTTTATTTCAGGTAATAACGGTGTTTTACGCTTTATTTGCCGGGTTTAGATTCGGAGACGGGCCATTTAACGCGCTTGCGATAATTACGGTTGCTATAACCGTGATAAGCGGGTTTAGCTATGCTTTAAGGGAGTTGAAAGGAAGCAGAGCAACCCGCTAAACTTTTTTTAGCCTTGCGGCGAAAAAACCATCCGAGTTGTGTTTATGAGGAAACGTCCTTAAAAAGCCGTCTTTGTCTGTAAGCGGGGCGCATGTTTCAGGCAGGTATTCATTGGCGTTTTCCACTTTGAATTCAGGGTGTTTTTTCAAAAAGTTTTTTATAATCAAGTCAGTCTCTTCAGGCTCGAAAGAGCAGACCGAGTAAACCAAATGTCCGCCTTTTTTAACCTGCCCGCTTAAATTTTCAAGCAAGGCTGATTGCTTTTTTGCAAGGTCTTTTATGTCCGCCTCGGTTATTCTTAATTTTATGTCAGGCGAGCGCCTTAGCACGCCAAGGCCTGAGCATGGCGCGTCAACGAGAACTGCGTCAAAAAAAGCGTTTGGCTTTAACGGAAGGGCAAACGCGGAGTCCGTTGCAACGGGCAATATTATCGTCGCGTTAAGGCGGTTTGACGCGTTTTTCAGCGTAGCAAGCCTGCTGGCGCGCCTGTCAAACGCGATTATAAACCCTGCATTTCTCATAATCGCCGCAATGTGCGTTGTTTTTCCTCCGGGCGCGGCGCACGCGTCAAGCACGCTTTCTCCTGGCATGGGCGATAAAAGCCGCGCAACAATCTGCGACGCTTCATCTTGTATGTAATACTCAGTCGCTTTAGGATTAAGCCCAATGTCTTTTGTAATTACAATTGCGTCCGGTGCGTAAAGAGCAGGTGCTACCGTAAAGCCTATTTTATTGAGTTCACCTATAAGCGCGTCCTTTGAAGTTACAATGGTATTAGCCCGTATGACTTTGGGCGGCGGAGTAAGGAGAGTTTTGCAAAGCTCAGAGGCTTCATTCCATTCGAACCGTTCAAGCCAGCGCTTTGCAAGCCACTCCGGAATTGAATAGAGCACTGATATGGCGCGCGCTTCGTTGTCTTCTTTGACCGGAAAGCGCAGTGTGTTTCTTTCTCGATCAATGCGCCTTAAGACCGCGTTTATAAAGCCGGCTTTTTTAGCGCCTTCTTTTTTAATAAGGTTTACGGACTCGTTTATGGCCGCGGAAGGCGGAATTTTGGTGAGAAATATAAGCTGGTAAACGCCGAGGCGAAGCGCGTTCAGAACGGTATGTTCAAGTCTTTTGGTCTTTATTGAGACTGCCAAGTCTATAATATAGTCAATCTTTATTTGGTTTCTCAGAATGCCGTAAACGAGTTCCGTGGCAAGGGGTCTTTCAGGTTCGTCAGTCAGGCTGAGCGCGTTGTCAAGGGCAATGTCGGCATAGGCTTTGCCGGAGCTTATTTTGCCAAGCACCGTGAAGGCGGAAAATCTCGCGCTGTAATTTGTTTTGCGGTCTGTCTTTTTCATATGATTACACGAAGTTTAACACGCGCCGGAGCTAATTAAAAACATTTGTTGCGGCAATGTAAGAATTTTTGAAACGCCCGGCCTTGAAAATACCGCCTGATTTTGTTATTATATGAATATTATGGAAGAACGCGGCGTAATAGTGGAATGCAAGGGGAGTGTGGCCGTTATAAGGGCGCAAAGGACAAGCTCGTGCGACAGTTGTTCCTCTAAAAAAACATGCTCGAGCGGATCGTCTTCTGATATGCTTATTGAAGCGGCTAACGGCATAGGCGCAAGGGCGGGAGACCACGTGGTGTTTACCGTGGGCGGAGGTTCCGTGTTAAAGGCCGGCGTGGTGCTGTATCTTGTGCCGGTGCTTTTTTTTATAGGGGGCATAGTGCTTGGCCAGCTTGCCGGTAAAAGCGTCTTTATTGGTTTAAACCCCGACCTTGTTTCAGGTGTATTCGGGGTAGTTTTCTTGGTGATTGCTTTTTTCGGCATCAAGCTTTACGGTAAAATCCTTGAAAAGAGCGGCGCGTACAGGCCGCAAATATTAAGGGTGGTTTGACATGGCCCATAAATTGCCGTTTGCCGCATTTAGCGGTTATCTCCCCTTGCGCCTTCACGTTAAAGAAGAAAACCTTGGAAATTATCTGTCAGAATAAAAAAGCTTACCACGACTACCACATTGAAGATACCGTGGAAGCCGGTATTATGCTTAAAGGCACCGAAGTAAAGTCGCTTCGCCTCGGGCGCGCCAACCTTAAGGACAGCTACGCGAGAATTAAGGGCGAGGAGGTTTTTCTCGTAAACACCCATATAAGCCCATATGCTCAGGCTGACGGCTTTGCCGATGAACAACCCGACAGAACAAGAAAACTGCTTCTTCATAAAAAAGAAATAGCGCGGCTCTCCGGCAAGGTGAAGGAAAAAGGATACACGCTTGTGCCGACAAAGCTGTATTTTAAAAACGGCAAGGCAAAGGTGGAGCTTGGCCTTGCCAAAGGCAAGACATTCTACGACAAACGAGAGACGATTAAGAAAAAAGACGTTCAAAGAGAAATGGCAAGGGCGATAAGGACGAAAAAAACCTGAGGCGTTGCGGATGGCGAATGCCGCGTCCGTCGTGTTTAGGGGTATATTCATTTGAATAGAGCGGAATTTTTTGCTTGTTCAAAAAAAATAAAATGAGGCGGC
>SCQA01000160.1 GCA_004298725.1 bacterium | reverse complement strand
CAAGCACCGAGTTGGTAATAACAGCTTCGGCGTTTTTGGTTGTAATGCCGGTTTGTGCGCCTTTCACCCGGCCAAAGGCAATTTTGCTTGCGCCGCTTTCAAGATATATGCCGTCGAATTTTATGTTTTCTTTTTGAGGGATGAACTCTATCCATGAATCTTTCTCGCCCTCCGCCACGAGAGAGCCGGATACTTTCAACGCGGAGTCAGCGTCAAAATACACCTTCGTGTCGGGCATAAGCGTAAGGGTAACGCCGCTGGCAACCGTTACTGTGCCTTTTACAAGGTACGCGCCCGCAAGTAACGTCGTATCTTTGTCTATGCGCGGCGGTAGTTCCTTGATTGCCTCGTCTCTAAGCGCAAGCCGCACCGTGTCGGATGTTTCAGCGGCATTGCCGGCGGTATCGATTGTAAAAACCTTGTAATAGAATAATTCCCCGGGTTTGATTGTTTTATCCGTATAGCGCTCTTCTTCGGTGAAGCCGGAGTCTTCATAATCTGAAAGAGGTTTTTTGCTCCGCCTGACCTGATAGCCTTTTAAAACCGCGCTTTTTACGCCTGCCCAGTTAAGCTCGACGCGGTCGGAAAAGCCACGGCCTTTTAGCGCGGAAATGCCCGGCGGCGGCGTTGTGTTGACCGTAATAAACCCGGTTATGTCAAGCCACTGCGCCTCTTCGCCTGACGGACGGCGGAGATAAAATATAAGCGGCGCTTCTTTCGCGTTGTCGCCGGGCATTGCGACGTACTCGCCAAGGTATTCGCCCGGCGCCACTTCTTTTGCGGGAAGCGCTTTCTTGAACGCGCCGATGTCAAAAAAACCGAGCATGCCTTTCTCGCCCTCAGCCGCGACCTTCACCGTTTTGCCTTTGCCGAAAGGCCCTTCTTTGGCGTTTGAAAGGACGTTCTTTATCGCTGGTTTTTGCGCGAATTTAAGCTCCGGCGGCACCGGTATCTTTTCATTAAGCTTCCAGCCGATTTCGTTTACCACGCGCACCCGCTGTATCTCGCGCAGATTCATGGCGGCTGATACGGCGGTCATGACAATGCCGAGCGGAGAAAGCGACGCCCCGCCTTCGTGATACCGAACGGCGTCTTTAAACCGCCATATCTCTTCGCCTGTTTTAGCGTTGATCATCCATACCTCGGCCTCGACGCCCATTTGCGAGTACGCCACGGCATAGACTTTTTTGAAGTCGGTCACGCGGCCGTAAATAAGGCCGTCCGCGCCCACTGCGTCGGATGCGTCTTTTGACGCAATGTCAAAGAGCGTTTTGCCGGAGGTCTTTTCAAGCAAGGCGGTTTTTTCTTCAACCACTTTTAAATTTATATTCTGAAATGGTTTCGAGCTGAAATGGTTTGAAAAACTCTGCCTGACCTGAGCGGATATTTCGGTGTCATCGGTTTGATTGCCAAACGGCAATATGGCGACTGTCTTGGGGTAATTGGCAGTGCTGACGGTCTTCTCGGTGGCGGCTTGTTTTAAAGCGCACCCGGCAAGTATTAGCGTCAAAAAAAACAACAATGCAATTCTACGCATGGCTGGCTCCTGTTTCGCTGATGAAAAACCAGTTGAACGGCGAAGGTTCAATTAGCGGCTGATAGAAATATTCTATCACCTCCCGCTGATTTGTCAAAATGCCGCGCTTTTTTGTTTCAAACGCCCGGGCGGCTTTTTGCGCGTCAAGCAAAGCCGTCCGGCATGACTGCGGGAACAGTTTCAGAATGCGATAAAGTATGGAAGCGTTTAAGAACGGATAAAGCCTATTACATAAGTGGCGCAGAGCCTGTTAAGTAGCGGCGTAGGCTCGACGACGCTTTCAACTCTTTTTACAAGACCGAAGAGCCGCTGTGGCAACTGGGACGGCACAAGCGTTATACGCTCAAGAGTGACCGTTTTATAACCGTTCTCTTCAAATATTTTTGTGAGCCTTTTGAGCTTGAAGCTGTCCTCGCCGGCTCTTTTGTATGATGGCGTCAGCTCAAGCAGTTTCCGTATGACGTTATCGCCGTTAGGCTCTAAAACTACT